>NZ_JBMPPH010000014.1:0-99307 GCF_049340285.1 Undibacterium sp. SXout20W
GGGCGATGAACAGCTTAAATCATCGTCCCAGAAAATGTCTCGGCTTCAAAACGCCGCACCAAGTATTTATGAAGCAGTTACAATCGCATCAACATGTGGTTGCACTTCGAAATTGAATCCGCCAATCTTTATTCTGAATTGCATTAACGATTTTGTCTTTTACTGAAATTAAATCTGCATAACCTTGTGGATTGTTTGCGTAATCGACTTGCTTTAAATAGTCAGCGAGATTATCAAAGCATTGCCCATTCAATGCACAACTGGCTTGTAAAAAAATAGAAGCACCAGTGCAATCATTACCGATGGTACAAGATGCCAACGCCCAAGCATCGCTAACGATTTCTTTTTTGCTTTCTGTAAAATAAGGTTGCCCATCAATCCAATATCCTGATTTTTTATCGCCATTTTTAAAAAGAGTCAAAGATAAACCTTGTTCTTGAAAATTTTGAGAGTCTTGTAATTGCGCCGTTTGATCAAGAAGTTGCATCCTCTTACCATCAGAAACGGTATTTTCTCCTTTTTTTATTTCACTAGAAAAACGTAAGTAATCCCCTTCCACGAGCAAGAGAATATCTTTTTTCTCTTTCTTTAATTTAGCTAATTCTCCTAATCCTTCAGTAGATATTTCTTTATCTGAAAAATTTTTACATCGATCTCTTAAATTGTTTAGCGCCACGACACTTTTTGTATATGTACTAGAATCAGCTTTAACTTCTGGAATATTTCTTACTAAACCACAATTATATGCAGCATTAAATGCATAACTAATACCACCTTCTTCAGGTCGTTTTTTTGCCATTTCCGCAAAAGCATGCAAATCTTTACTTTCGTAAAATGCCTTTGCTATCGCTACAGTCTTCTTAGCATTTGGTTGATTTTCGGTAACGGCTTCACTATTTCTTTCTAAAAGAGGAGGTGGGCAATTTGATTGCGCCGCAGGAATCGAAGCATCTTTTTTTAAAAATGGCTGATTGTCGCTACCTCGGTTCAAGTACAAAAACAAAGTTAAGCAAGCAACAAAACAAGCTAAAGAGTAAATTATTTTTTTATTAAAAATAGTTTCCATGATTTAGCCTTGTTTAGGACAATTATCGCTCGGTTTTACTTTACCATCACCAGGCTGCAAAGAATTGCCATTTGAATTAGGCACAACAGAAACACTTGAGAGTGCTGCATTTATTGTCCATGTTTCAGTGCCACCGTCTGCATAAGTAATCTCAATTCTTTGACCTACTCCAGACTTATTTACAAAAATTCCTTTTATAATCGAATTTATTGCACTCACAAATGACGTCTGAGCCTTTAACATTGCAACCGCTTGGTTAGCTGCTAAAAATCTTGATGTCTCATCAGACCGTGATGTTATGGTTTCTAAACCACCACTATCTGCACATCGAACATCAGTAAGCTTTGCCTTTTTATCTAAAGCAGCCTCAATAATTGCCTCTTGAGCCTCGGAGGGAGCAGTATATCCGCCACATGATGATCTGCCATTACAGCCGGTATCGAAAAAACCACCGCTAGGGTCAGGAGTTATCTATAGCCGGTGATAGGCACAGAGGGAATATCACCATCATCAGCAAAGGTGCTTGAAGAAAGAAGTAATAATTGTACAAAACAAAAAAACAATGCATGAGAAACCTTGAACTTAAATTTATGATTATTCATTGGTGACCTCGCATTAATAGAACGACAGTTTTTAAGCCCAAACCAAAGATTGTTTGTTTTGGGTAACGGTTTAATTTTAAAAAAGTAAGAAAGTAACTAAAAATTAACGTTAATAATAACAATTAAATGATAAAAATGTTATCGATAAGATTTTTTTGTGGTTTTTTTAACACCATAAATTGTGTATTAAATAAACAAAAAAAAAGAACTTTAGCGCGCTAAAGTTTTTATCCTCATGTCTGTGCGGTACCAGTAAAATTTTCCAAAAGAAAGGCGAGGACAATTTCACGCGCAACACAGGCATCTTTTCTTTTCTCAGAAACCTCGACGGCATTCCATAAGGTTGAACGATCTTTTGCCCACGATGGTGCGTTAACTTTTAAAGAATAGAAAAACTAATTGGTATATTGCTCCGGAAATTTAAAAATTATGCAAATTGTCATTAAATCTTTAAAACACCGGTCAGCTTTAGAATACTCATCGCTTAAATTTTTAAGGAACCCAGCATGCAATTTAATGAAATTTTATCCGCCCTGCCAGACATCAACCATGTGGCGGCGATCGAATTATTTGATGGCGACACTTTAATAGCGAGAATCGACAACAAACCAGGCTCGGCAGGAAGTGTGCGTGTCTATCATGCCTTAGCGCAGGAGTTTGAAGTGATCAATGCTGCTGCGGCAGCGAAGGGGTTGATCTTGTACGCGGAGCATACCGCTGACGCGATTGCGTTTCCGGGAAAGCATCCGAACATCGACCGCTTGCTGAGCATGGAAAAGGATCAGCAATGGACAGTGAAGCTTATTCCTTTAAAACAAGTGTAATTTTTAGAGTGGATGAAACCCGCGCTGCGCCTAGGTTTAGCAGAAATTGGCTGGTCACACTCACCCCACAGATCACTCATGATCGTTGCAATATCGCTTTTTCCCTTCACCGCTTTAGACAAAGCAATTTGTGCTTCACGCTAAATGCAAAAGAAGGCGTCGCTGTCTGAGCGAAGTGAGTTTCGACGCTTTCCCATTTTGTGTGACGTACAAATTGTGCTGATACAAAGTGACGGCATCCGCAGGGCAAAGTCTCAGTGTCGCCATCTTTGGCTTACCTTTCCTGACGAAGCAAGAAAGGTAAATGGCTGCCGGGCCATCTCAGGCTTGACTCTACAATGAGCGGTCGCTTTAGCTATTGTTTAGAGATTGAAAAGACGCAATAAAGAAGACGTTAGATCTGGCTTGGATAGCTGTATCCACGATGCGCCTTTATTTCGCATTCGCGTACGTTTTCCCGGTCTCAGTCAAGCTTCCGTTTTTATCAAACAAAGCAGAAGTGCCCTCTTTGGCGTCATGCCATGCAAATGCTTGCACACACGGTTCTTGATTCATCCAGGAGACTGCGTCTTGGATAAATTGATTGACTTCCGACTGCGTGAATTTATCCGGATCTTTGCGACCGTTACCCGCAGTCGAGGGAGCGAATTCTGTGACCCAGACCGGTTTGCCGTAGGCACTGCAGACGGCTTGGATATCTTTGATGAATTTTTTGGCGTCCGCACCTTTATACCAATGTACGGTGACAAAATCCACTTTAGGCGCCCCCTTCATAAATTCTGGCAACCAAGAACCACTGACGGGGTTACCTGCCATTGCCGGACCTCCGATCAACCTCGATTTTTTTGTCAACTCTGGCCAGTTGCGCAAAGCTTGTTGAACAGAAATATCCGATTGTTTGGAATTGTCTGGTTCATTAAAGCCGAGTACTTCATCGCTATGCACTGATTTATCCAGAGTGCGCAAAGAAAAAATCATCGGCACAAATTTGATAGGCGTTTTAATGTCAGTACTCGCGCCCCAGTTGTAGAACCAATGGACGTTTAAGGCCTGGAGTTGTTTTTCACCGCGCCCTTCTTTTTCTACCAGTCCTACGCCTTTTTTATCACCATGCGCTTGATGAGATTCATGGGATTCTTGTGAACCATGCGATTTTTTCTCATGGGCAAAACTGTGCATTGTTGCACTGAATAGGGCAACCGCGACAAGCAGACGTTTAGCGAAATTTTTCATGGCGTAAATTGAAAATAGACATATTCACTGGTAAGCGACGCAACCCTGTGCTGACAAGCCTGACAATGTTTACAAATCAATATTTGCATAACAATGTTTGCATCAAAATTATATTGTGCCGTAAAAAAGCAGCTTAACGACAAACATCCTCTACACCATCATCGACGCACTCTTGGGGCTGCGCAACAAATCGGTCAATACTTTCCAGCGTAAATCCTGATCCTGTGTTCCTGCACGTCGTTCTATGTAGGCTTGCACCACATCTTGCCCGAGATTATAGTTAATGACATAAGAGCGTAAATTTTCGATAAATCGAATACGTTGTGCAGAACGATCGGCATCTGACAAACTATATTTCATCAACATCGCTATCGCAGTCTCACGATTAATCTCACCATCGAGATACTGCTTGGCTACCATATTGCCCACATAGGATAACTTTTGCAGCACCGCCTGTATTTGGTAATAGCGTTCCGCTTTGTCAGGATCAATACCGGCTAAGGGAAACAAAATTTCTTTCTCGAATTTCATCCGCTCGGCATGAGGGAATGCGACTTCGATGCCGTAATTAGCACTCCCTTCGGCCAAAAATGACATGGGTGAATATAAAGGATAAATCGCGTATTCAATCCAGCCTTTTTGTTTGACCAGTTCATTTTCTATCAACACGTTAAACACATGGTGTCCCGGATATGCCTCGTGACTGGCCAGATCAATCGCACGACTAATAAACATCGGGAAATCTGTATTAACCTCGATCAGGCTATGGCTGTTACCCTTATACCAGTTGTATGCGCTCCAGACTTTATCTGTAACATAAGCAATCTGAAAACTTTCGTTTTCCGGCAAGACAATGTACTTGCGGGTACGCGCGCGCGCCTCGTTAATTGCAGCAGTAAATACCGCGTCTAATTTTTCTCGTGGAATCTCGAATTGCTTGTTATAGCTTGACAGCCGTTGGTTCAACTCGCCACCACCGGGTAACAAATTTTCAAGCTCGGTCAAGGTGACGTCCAAATCAGCCGGGGTTAGCGCTGGTGATACGGCATCATACAAAACTTGCGATTCATCATCAAAAGCCAAAGTATGTCCTGCAAGATGACCTAAATGCGCACGAACTGCGTCAACTTGCAGCAACAGGAAAGCTTGCCGTTCGACTTCACTCGGCGGCGCTGCAGGTAATGCTTTAGCATTTTTCAGAAGCTCGTCAGCGGACACCAACAACTCGGCAAGGGGCTGCTTTTGTACGTTATTACGCCATTCAGCGGGACCAATGTAGGCATCCACATAACTATCGTCGTGTTGCCCGGTTGCAAGCACTAATTTGACATAGGCTTCAGCGATTTGATTAATATTCATTCTTTTTCACTTCACAAAAAATTTTAGCAACGCAACAAAAAGCAGCGGCTGACGACGATGGAAAAATAAAAGAATAAAGCATACTGACCGTTTATGCTGAGATTTACGCTCTATCGAGCGGAGATTCATTGCATTATTTCGCGATACAGCGTCTAATTCGCTGGCTTATTAAAATGCAATATTTTCTGCTTATTTTTTCTACTTATTTTTCTACTTATTTTTCTACTTATTTTTCTACTTATTTAACTGACAAACAATGATAGACGCATTAATTTCTGGACGCATTTACGGCCGTGCTGATGAACGTAGCGGCCAAGGAGGCTCACTTTATGTTACGTGCAAAGTAAAGGCGATGACGGACGAGGGTGATACGCTGATATGCAACGTGATTGCTTTCAACGACAAAGCGCGTAGTACGCTCTTAGACTTAGAAGATGGTGAAAGCATTTCGCTATCAGGTGCTTTAACACCCAAAGTCTGGATCGATAAGCAAGGTAAAGCCAGACCCGCTATTGATCTGATTGCCCATGTGGTGATGAGCACACATTTACCAACGCGCGAAACGGATTTTGAATAATTGCGATGTCGCGTTATCTTAGATACTCGTGTGCCGACCATCAATTTATTTTTCGTTGACTCTGGTTGCTAATAAACTCATACCCAGACCAGAAAACGTCACACCAGAGATTTTATTCAACATTCCGGCGAGTTTAGATGAGTTAGAAATCGTTCGCAGTACACCTGGTTCCAACGAACAACATGCGGCCAGTGATGCCACTAAAAATCTGCCACATGGAGAAATCCACGCTCATGACCTCTTGAGCTTGATGTCATGAAGCGGACATCAATTCCTGCGACATCACCATGTTGCAGTTTTTAATGGATGCATGGAATCATTCATACGCCTGCATGAAGTTAGTCTCAGAAACCTTCAGAATTACGGCAGGCCGTTACGTCCGTGCTGCATAAAAGCGGCGCGCAAACTTAGGCACTCATAATACGCCTTCACCGCGGGTAGTTCTGGCCGCTCCATGTCCATAGAAAACCACCGATGTGTCGATAATCCCAACACGATATCCGCAAGTGTAAATTCAGTACCAGTGACGAATGCGGCACTTTTTTGTAACTGCGCTTCGAGAATTTCCATATGCCGATTCCAGTTCTGTATGCTGGCGGCAATCGCTTGGGCATCGGCGTGTGCCGGACTTTTTCTCACTAATGCCATAAACGCGTAGCGCCAGGAATTATTGAGTTCTGTCGCTTGCCAATCCATCCATTGCTCCACTTTGGCACGCGCTTGAGGATCAACTGGAAGCAAATCGCTGCGTCCATATTTACCCGCCAAATAGCGGCAAATCGTATTCGACTCCCACAGTACAAAGTCGCCATCCCGAATCACAGGTACCATTGCATTCGGATTTAATGCCATAAATTCTGGCGTGTTGACTGCCATTGCACCCGCCCCAAATTCCTCTTGATTAAAAGGTAGCTTAAGTTCAGCGCACGTCCACAACACTTTGCGAACGTTGATCGACGGTGATTTTCCTAAAATAGTCAGCATGATGCGAAGATTCCTTATTAGACATTAAAAATATTTTCTACCTGCAGTTCTTCAAAATTGCATTTATTTAACATCGCGTTTATTTAACATCGCGTTTATTTAATATCGAATTTATTTAACATCCCGTTTAATATGCGTAAGCACCATGGTATGGTATTTTTATTTCACAGCAGGTCTAGCGGCCCGGCTGGCGATTTCTTGGGCAACAAGCTGTTCTCGTTGCAGATGGGCAATCAACGGCTGGCCAGGATCTCTATGCCCCCATTGATCGAAATATACTAAATCTTCAATCGGAAGACGTGGCAACCAACCTTTGCTTTCTAGTTCAGGTTTAGGATAAAAATGACTGACATAGCCAACACACAAATAAGCAATTGGTACAATATGCTGTGGAATGCCAAGCGCAGCTTGTAACTCATGCTCATGAAAAATACTCACCCACCCTACACCTAAACCTTCAGCGCGAGCGGCTAGCCAGAGATTTTGTACAGCGCATACGCTACTGTATAAATCCATGGTTTTCATGTGGGTACGACCAAGTACCACGCTGCCAGTACGCTCACGATCACAGGTAATGCAAATTCCAAGCGGTGCCTCCCTTATACCTTCGAGCTTGAGATGTTGATAGCTATTACGTTTATCCCCCTCAAACATGGTCAAGGCTTCGGCATTCGCCGATTTATATGCTTGCTGAACACGTTGTTTGACTTCATCTGATTTCACCAATAAGAAATTCCATGGCTGCATAAAGCCAACAGAGGGTGCAAAATGTGCCGCGCTTAAAATACGGCTGAGAACCGCATCATCGACAGCGTCTGGCAGAAATTGACTACGGACGTCACGTCTGGAAAAAATAGTATGATAAATCGCGTCTCGTGCTTCTTGCGAAAAGGCGTGAGCTTCCACGCCCTTAGAAATTGGGTTTGTTTGCATGAATTCCCCTAATGCAAATGAATGGGGGAGCCTGACCAAGCTCCCTGGAAAAGATGTCAGGCCGGTCTTCTGACTCAGATTCATTTGACATTGGCACCTTCCCGCAACCCGATGGTCGCAGTGGCAATTCACCAATGTCATCCTCTTTACAGCGTTGGGCACGTGGCGGATTTACACCGCCTTCCCGATTCTCCCCACCATGAAGGTCGGGGGACCTGAACCGCGCGATGATGTAACGGATGGGCGGCGCTTGTCAAGCACTGGAAGCAACTATCGAGCAATGAACAACTTACAGCGAAAAATAAAAAAACCGGATCAACTAATCAGTTGATCCGGGAAACGGGTAAAACCAAAAAAAAAGAAACAAAAAATTAAAAAATGAAAAAAAGTCAGTAATACCGATTAGAAGCGATACGTTACTGACGCTTCGATAGCGCGACCAAAAATAGGCCGCGCCATGATCACGCCAGAAGTCGTGCCAAGAACGCGGGAATCGCCTTCCGTCAAACCTAAAGTATTGTTTAAGTTCGTACCGGTTAAGCGGAATTCCAACTTATCACCAACCACGGCCAGAATACCGGCATCTAATGTATTGTAGGACGGTAATACTTGCTGATTTTGGATATCCGAATAGCGCTTACCGATATAGCTATAGGTACCGTACATTTTGATCGAGCCCCATGAAGTCGGAACACGGTAACTTGGCGTCAATCGTGATTGAAACTTAGGTTGGCGTTGCAATTGATTACCGTTATCGCTGGTACCTGTTGCACTATCAACACCTTGAAAACCGGTATATTTACCGTCTTCATAGTCTCCAGAGAATGCCAATTGGAAATTAGTGAACGGACGCCATGCGCCTTCAAACAGGACACCGTTAGTGCGTGACCCATAGTTGTACCACACCGTCGAATTATTACTCAGTATCTGGCTTTGTTGAATGCCGGTAAAGTCCTTGTGGAATATCGATGCATAGATAGAATATTCAGATGTCACGGCCTTAATACCAAATTCATAGGTCTTAATTCCTTGTACAGGCGCTGTCGCGCTACTACCGGCGTCACCACGAATATCGTCAAATTGCGGCATCAGGTGCCCGGAATTAAACCGCGCATACAGATTCACATTGGAAGCAAGCTTATATCCACCTCCCAACGTCAACGAGGTTGCGTGATCCGTCTGTGTCACAGACTGATAGGTACCTGTCAACATGCTTGCGCCTTGGTTATACAGATGCAATGGATTGTTATCGATATTTCCGCTGGTGATATTACCTAGCGTAGCGTTCACCTTTTGCGTCTCGTAGCGTAAGCCAGCATCTAAAGTCAACTGCGACGTTGCCTTCCATTGATCAGCAATGAATAAGGCGGTTTTTTGGCCAGTATAACTATCGTGCTGCGCATAGCCCACCGGACCATCGATACCGTTATTAGAAATAACAGCGCCATTATTCAAGGTCACATTAATAGGTTTTGGATTGGTGGTTGCCGTCATCAATACGCTATTTCCGAGATACCACAAATCATCTGAAGAATAATCGGCCAGGAACGCACCAAAAGTGAATGTGTGATCTTTGATCAATTCTTTACTAAATTTGAGCTCGTCAGTCACCGATTTGATCTTCTTGTCGACATACCAGGCACCTGCGTCAAGTACCTGCTGATTTGGGTCGACGGCGCCACTACCATCTGTATAAGTGGCAAGACCAGTCGTCGCTTTACCTGCGGCAGTCACTGCGCCACTATTGCCATTCGCTTTGCTAATTGCGGACGTCAGATAATTGCTCATCGTTTGTGGAACACTGCCCGTAAAGAATGCGTTGGTCTGCATATCACCAGCCACATAATTCAATTTATTGCTGACTTCCCAATCATGAACCTTCTGATTGAAGTCGATACCAAAAGTATGGACATCAGCACCGCGGCCGTTGGCCATATCGATATTTTGCGTCTGCCCTGGTGCGGTTTGTATCATGAAGAATCTTGTCTCATTCCCATACAAGGAACCTGTCAATGGATTAAATCCAGGAAATGCGCCGGTAGGAACACCGCTGGCAGTCGCACTCACTGGGATTGCCGTAAAAAATAAATTTTTATCATTTAATGTCCGCGCATACAACGTGACCTTGCCGTCATCCAGCAAATGCGTCAAAGTGCCTGTCAGTTGATAGCCATCATCCGTTGGAAATTGGCTGTCACGGACACCATTATCGGTGCGATAAAAGCCACCGATAGTCGCAAACCAGCCTTCAGAAATTTTGCCACCGTAGTAAGCATCGTAACGGCGTGAATTCCCTGTCCCAAACGAGGTACGGAATAAACCTTCATCGCCACCTTCGCCTGTTTTAAGGATGAAGTTCATGGTAGCGCCGGGTTGCCCATTTGAGAGAACGGTATTAGGGCCACTGACCAATGCTTCCATGTGATCAATCGTGTCGTCGAGACGAAACATGGAGGAGTTATCCATGAATGATAACGTAGGCGCAGGGAAAATCGGCGCACCATTCAGTTGTATGGTTACATAGTTCGCATCACCGCCGCCAGGGAATCCCGCTACTTCAATATTTGGCCCTGTTTGTCCGCCAGAGGTTTCGGCATACACGCCTGGAACAATCTTAAAGAGATCAGCAGTCGACAATGGTGCGGCTTCTTTAATTTGCTCTTCCGTCGCAGTCGTAATTGAGTATGGTGCATCCACTTTACGCAGACCGCGTCCAAGCGCGCTGCCGGTGACGACCACTTGTTGTGCTTCAGTTGGCTTATTATCGGTAGCAACAACCGCGCTACTGACGTCGTTCGTGCTTATTGCATTGGCGGTAGGGTTGACTGAAGCATCAGCGGCACTGGCCTGATTAATCAGACTGAGCACAGCTAGTGTAATGCTCGAAAGTAAAAAGGGACGATGTACTTGCATGTGAAGTCTCCATATATTTAAAAAAGGCGGCTCTATACTGAGCCTTGGTAGTAC
This sequence comes from Undibacterium sp. SXout20W, assembly GCF_049340285.1. Taxonomy (NCBI): domain Bacteria; kingdom Pseudomonadati; phylum Pseudomonadota; class Betaproteobacteria; order Burkholderiales; family Oxalobacteraceae; genus Undibacterium; species Undibacterium sp. SXout20W. Next base: position 10,546 of record NZ_JBMPPH010000014.1, read on the forward strand.
TAAGAAAAACGTCACATGACGCATTCTCATTGTGATGCAAAAAGCAAAGCGCTCACTGCTCTTGCTTCGTTCTTACTGTGTTCTTGTTTTGTTCTTACTTTGCTTTGATTCTGCTTTGATTCTGCTTAACTCTGCTTCGACTCTGCTTTGACTCTGCTTTGACTCTTTACTGATGGTGCATTTATTTCGATCTGCTTTGTCTTGAAGATTTCTCATCACAGTGCAAGTTTCATGCGGCAGACTGTGTTTTATTCATCAAGGTTTAGTACTGGTTTCAATGGCGGCCAAATAAATAATCTATTGACGGTAAGCATATTGAAACAGCCAATGTTATCGATGTCAATCATAAATTGTTATCGATAACAATTTTAATCACAATGATGTTGCTTTGATGCTGAATAGTTTCATGGGCACAATTACATCGTATAGAAAAAGACTCTGAATAATTTGTATTTATTTCCCATTCACACACTCACGTCGTGCCAAATACCATAGCAGAAGATGTTTTCCTAACGTCTAATGCTCGCTTAAAAAATAGTAAGGCAGGCACCATTACACTCAACGGTATTAAGGTCAGATAGAACGCCGTTTGCCCACTAAAATGGGCAAACACCAGCCCGGTAATCAACGACCCTGTTGTCCCACCCAAAGCAGAAAAAATCACAATCAAACCCGTCATCGCGGCATGTTGATAGGTTGGCAAGGCACTCAGAATCAAAGAATTAATCACCGGATAAATAGGCGCCATAAAAAGCCCGATCAACGGGAAAATAAATGCCGCCAATGGAGCATTTCCCCAACCTGTGACCGCAGACATATTTATTTCGCGGGTCAGTGGCAACGTGAGCAAGATCAAACCCGCCATCAAACACAAGCAGCCACTTAACATCGTGTACCAATGTATCTTTTTAAGAAGCAATCCAAATCCCATCCGCCCTACCGCGCTTGATGCAGCAAGAATGCTCGTCATTTGCACAGACAAGCTCAGTGGGAGCTTCATGATTTCATTATTAAAAGTTGGTAACCAGGATGTGATTCCCTGCTCAACCAATACTGATAAAAATGCGGCGGTTAAAAATAAATAGACGATGGACTTTCGAGTTAATACCCACATTAATGAAAAGCCTTGTACTTCGGTGATCCCCTCTGTTTTAGTATCTGGGTGCGCCGCACTTTCATCCAATGGCGTAGCCGCAAGCAACACCATGGCCGCGAGGCAGAGACCTGCCAATACCCAATACACTTGCAACCAATGTCGCGATGTCAAATTATTCGAATCTATAAAATAAGAAAACAACCAATAGCCACTCAAAACACCGAGCATGAAAATGCCTTCCAGCATATTCATAAACTGTGCGTGTCCCTGTGCTCCGTTAGTAATCAGGCCTATTGTTGAATAGATAGACACCTTGATCAGCGCAAATGAAATACCGCAACACATGAAGAAAATCCGCGTACACATAAAGCCCGGCCATAAGGGCATGGCAATGCACGCAATGAACATAATTCCAAGAGCAATCAAAATCGATTTTTTGTAACCAATGCGCGGCAGAAAAGCAGCACCAAGAAAAGAGGCGGCAGCAATCGATAAATCTTTAAAGGCTTCCAGGACGCTCGCATCGGGTTTGCTGACTTGAAAGCTATTGATCACTTGCAAAATAACCGTACCAACACTATTGAGCAGCATGGCAAACACAAAATAGATCAAAAAAAGCGCAATGCCGATACGTGAATTTTTCATTTGAAAGCTCTTGTCTCTAACGTTATATATATATTTATATTTATTTTTATTCGCTTGCATCTCTTTGTATGCATAGTCAAATAATTAATTTAAGGCATATGTACTCAGCATAAAATGACGCAAATCTGGAATAACGTGATCGGCAAACGTCAACACTGTTGGCGATCCAATGCCTATAGCGAACATTCCTGCTGACTTGATCGAACTGATACCGGCCAATGAATCCTCGACACCGATACAAGCGGCCGGCGCGACACCCAAATGGGATGCGGAGGTTAAAAATATTTCGGGATGCGGTTTAGTATGCGTTAATAATGCCGCATCAATCACATCATCAAAGCAATCGCGAATACCTAATTTTTCCAGAATAAAAAAGGCATTCTTGCTGACTGATGCAAGTCCTGTTTTTAAACCAGCGGCACGCACCAGATTTAAAGCATCACGCGCACCGGGTAATAGATCAGCAGGCGTGATTGTGCCGGTAAATTGCAGATAATGCTGATTTTTTTCTCGCGCCAATTCTATCTTTTCTTGTTGGCTATAGACACGATTAGATTGGCTAAGAATCAGTTCCAATGAAGCCATACGGTCAATGCCCTTCAGGCGTTCATTAAAAACTTCGTCAAACGCAATACCTTGGGTCTGCGCCAAATGCTGCCACGCTAAGAAATGGAAGTGCGCAGTATCGGCGAGCACACCATCTAAGTCAAAGATGACCGCTTCAAACACTTGCTTATTTTTATTCATAGTCTGTGATCCGATTCAAAATACGGTGATTCTTTTCCTGCTGATTCAGCGTGACTATTTGTTGCCGATGGAAAAATTTCAATTCAGACCCAGCGGTCAATCGATACTCAGTGGCCTCACTATCGATACGAATATTGAGCGTGGCATGATTGATATTGATCTGAAATTGATAATGCTGCCATTGCCGTGGCAATGTCGGTGAGAAGTGCAGTTGTCCATTGATGATGCGCATGCCTCCAAAACCATACGATATACACATCCAGGTACCCGCCATCGCCGCTGTATGAATGCCATGTTTGGTGTTGTGGTGCGTATCATCAAGATCGAGACGTGCGGTTTCCATGAAATAGCGATATGCCTTCTCATGATCACCAATCTCCGCGGCAATAATACTAAAGATACAGCTGGATAAGGACGAGTCGTGCGTCGTTATTTTTTCGTAGTAATCAAAATTTCTACGCTTTTCTTCCAGTGTAAATTGGTCAGGTAATAGCAGCATAGCAAGCAATAAATCTGCTTGTTTACAGACTTGATGCCGATAAATCACAAGCGGATGGAAATGCAATAGCAATGGATATTGTTCATCTGGCGTATTGGCAAAGTCCCAGATTTTTTTGGTCAGAAAGCTGTCATCCTGTGCATGTATCTGCAGGGCTTTATCATACGGTAGCAGCATGCTGTGCGCGGCGCTCTTCCATGCTGATATTTCTGCTTCCGTCAGCATGATTTTATCAATAATACGCCGATAATCTTCGTTGTGATCCCGCCGCAGTTTTTCGACCAACGTCAAGGCAAATAACATGTGCAATTTAGCCATTGCATTGGTGTAGTAATTATTATTCACCAAGGCGGTATATTCGTCGGGGCCAGTCACTTCATTAATACGAAAAACTTCTGGTGTCGTACCCGAAAAATGACCTAAATCGAGCCAGATACGTGCGGTTTCCCACACCATTTCAGCGGCACAGTTCAACAAAAATTCCTGATCATCGCGCGCTTCAAGATATTGTTTTACGGCATAGGCGATATCGGCATTAATGTGGTATTGCGCAGAGCCAGCAGGAAAATATGCAGAGCACTCTTCGCCACCAATCGTCCGCCAGGGATAAAGTGCCCCTTGCTTGTGTCCCATTTCGCGCGCACGTTGACGGGCTTGCTGCAAGCCTAGATAACGATAATCCAGTAACGTTCGCGCAATTTCCGGTTTGCTGTAAAGGAAAAATGGCAGGATATAGATTTCAGTATCCCAAAAATAATGGCCTTCGTAACCTTCTCCACTTAATCCCTTTGCGGCGATATTGGTTTGCCCATCGCGCCCGACAGATTGTAATAAGTGGAATTGATTAAAGTGTATTCCCTGTTGAAGTGCAAGGTCGCCAGCGATCTCTACATCGGCCTGTTGCCAGAAAGCCTGTAAATATTCCCGCTGTCGCTCAGCAAAATGGTCAAACCCTTGCTGCCGTGCACGCGAGAGATAATCAGCGCTTAGTAGCATTAATTCTTTGGCTGGATAATCACGAGATGAAAAGTAACACCCGAATTTACACAAAGTAACGCTATGACCTTGCTCAATGTCGGCAATGAAATGACGCGCCAATACCTGGGTTTGATGCTGATCCTGTTCGTCATCACCACCAACAAGCTCATCAGCAACCCAATCATTTGTCGTATGCGCAATAGAACTAACGACATGAAATTGGCTATGTAATGTCTTGTGCTCAAACCCCAGGAAGTCAGGCTTATTTTGTTGGGCGAGCACTTGTAATGGTGGCGCAGTTATTTTCGAGCCGACGCGAGGATCGTCCGCGGTCTGCAAATTGGAGACGTTGGCATTCAAGGTCGAAACCAGGCGCAAGCTTGCGCTGAAATTGATCGCGGTAACCCGATAACGGATCGCATATAAATGTCGATCAGTAAAACTGACCAATCGCTCAGAAACCACTTCAACCTGACGTCCTTGCGGTGACTCCCATTGCACGGTACGAGACAGAATGCCAGTACGGAAATCGAGTTGACGCTGGTAGTTAATGATGCGACCGTTTGCCAGATTAAATTTCTCATCAGCCAACCACAGTTCCATGCCTTTTCCATTGGGCAAATTAAGCATGAAATGATTATTTCTGGCCAGACCATATGCATTTTCTGGATAGGTAATTGGCTCAGACTCATAAAAGCCGTTCAGATAATTACCTTCCTGCGAACTCCCCTCTGGTCCAAGATAAGACTCTTCATGCGTTCCACGCAAACCTATGGTGCCATTTCCAAGTGCAAATAAACTTTCTGATAAGTAGTTAGTATTTACATCGTAGCCTGGCTCGCAAATACGCCAGGCATCGAGTGGAAACGTGTGATGAAAAGGAACAGTTGGTGACACGGTCATGGTCTGTGTGTTTGAAATTACATTCATTGAAACACAAAAATGTTATCGATGTCAATTTAGATTAAATGAAACAAAAAATATCTTTTTAAATTGTATTTAAGACATTTTTTAATTTCAGACAAAGCAAATCAACGAAGTCAGTACAGCTGCCCGGCTCAAAGCTAGGAGCCTTACGCAGTTGGGGCGGTTTTGCTCATCCGTAAAGAGGATTTACGCAAAATTGTCCCAACAAGGCATGGCGACGAAGACAGTACGCTAGTACGGCTAGGAGCCATAACGCAGTTGGGCCGGTTTCGCTCGTCCGCAAAGAGGACTTACGCAAAATTGTCCCAACAAGGCATGGCGACGAAGACAGTACGCTAGTACGGCTAGGAGCCATAACGCAGTTGGGCCGGTTTCGCTCGTCCGCAAAGAGGACTTACGCAAAATTGTCCCAACAAGGCATGGCGACGAAGACAGTACGCTAGTACGGCTAGGAGCCATAACGCAGTTGGGGCGGTTTTGCGTAAGTCCTCTTGGTGTTGGGGAAAAGAATCTGCCATAATCAGCCCCACTGCAATCCCTCTTAACATCCCCACGCAACACAGAAAGACTCGGAATGTCACAACAGCAAAAAGCCATAAAAAAAATTGACACTGGACGCACGATGGAAGATCTGGCGGAAATCGCCGGCGTGTCGACGATTACGGTATCACGAGCGTTGCGGAATAGCCCCTTGGTCACAGAAAAGACGCGTGAAAAGATTCAAAAAATTGCGGAAGCTCAGGGATATCGTTTGAATTTGAGTGCGCGTAATTTACGCCTCAGAAGCAGTTACTCAATTGCAGTGGTGGTAGAGATGACGCCAGCTAAAGATCGCCCGATGTCTGGCTCATATCCGTTGGAGTTGTTAGGAGGTATTACGCAGGAATTAACATCGGCAGGCTATAGCGCGGTGCTAACTTCCAAACAATTGATCAACACGTCGCCTGTGCAGGGTGCTGACGGTATCATTTTGTTGGGTCAAGGCTCACATGGTGAAGCTTTGAAAGAAATTCAGACTTGTGGCTTGCCATTATTGGTATGGGGCGCGCCACATAAGGACTTTTCGTGCATTGTGGTGGGTAGTGATAATTATGCTGGTGGCGCGAGCGTCGCGGAACATTTTCTGACACTGGATCGTAAGAAATTTCTTTTTATTGGTGACACGAATCATGCAGAAATTGAGCAACGCTATCTGGGTTTTACCGAGAACTTAATGAAGTCAAATTACGAGGTTGATCGGCTACAGCCAACCGCTTTTACGTTTGAAGCGGGGTACGATTGCCTGATGCAAAAACTAAAGCAAACACCTTTCAACTACGATGGGGTGTTTGCTGCCAGCGATTTGCTGGCGATGGGTGCATTACGTGCACTGACTGAGCAGGGTTTAGAGGTGCCAAGACAAGTCTCGGTGGTTGGGTATGACGATATTCCTAGCGCCGCGAGTTTTGTACCTGCATTGACAAGTGTGCATCAGTATTTGCATGATGGTGGGGTTTTATTGGCAAAAAAAATTCTTGCACTGGTACGTGGAGAGGATGTTGAATCAGAAATGTTACCAACGTTATTAGTCAAGCGCCAAACCTGATCTGGGCTACATAAGTCAAATTTGCTCGCCAACGTACCAATCGGTCAGCGCGACATAGCCATCGAGACAAGCAACGACAATCGTTGAACCACTCACGTGGATGACCTGGCCGACAATGTGACTATGCTGTTCTGGCCATGCGTGTCCTGATTTAACATGCAGGCGTTTTTGATTGACAACCGCGATGCACTCCAACAAACCGAAAGCCCGTAGTTGCTTACTTATCGTGATGACCGATTGATCAAAATCCAGTGTCCGTTCATCCTCGGTAAATAAGGGCCAATATTCTCCGCCAGTTTGCGATTTTGCTGACTGCCAGTAATGACTGAAATCAAGCGCAATACGGGTTCCTAGTCGGCCAGCGGCCATCTGCAATTTGAGATTAAGGCTTTCGTGCGTGTCATATTCGTCTAATGCAAAATTTTCGCCGTCAAGCACGGCACCGGTATCAAATTCCGCTTCGATTTTGTGACAGGTGACGCCCCAAGTTGAGTAATCATTCAAAATCGCGTTGACTTGGGGATACGGGCCACGCCCCAAAGGCAAAGGCGCGGGATGAAAATTGATAGCAAATGGTAGATGTGGACGCCAATCAGGAATACGCCAATTGTAGCTCCCGACAACCAGCAACTCACAACCCAAAACGGCCAGCCCTTCTAAATCTTGTGAATTTAATTGCGATAACTGAATCGGTATCTTTTTTAGCTGCGCCAATGCCAACAATGCTTTATTACCGCTTAATTGATTAATTTCTGGCACAGAAAACAATTTAACCGGATGCCAACCAGCCTGAATCAACGCTTCGAAGAGCTTTAGATTTCTGTCACATCCGGCAAACGCGAAATGCATAATTTTCTCTTTTAAATTGGCATAAACAAAACCCTTATGACGGGAATTCACTACCCAATCCAAGCATTTTTCAGGGATTAATTAGATTAATATAATGCAACATTAAACTTGTACCTTTGTATCTTTTTGGATCGTCATGTATGGTTTTTACCTAAGGAAGAGAGCAAGATGCGGAGGATGGAGACGGCTGCAAACATAAAGGTGAAACATAAAGGTGAAACACTTGGGAGAAACATAGAGGAAAGACGGAGAAAATTTTTAAGGTCAATACATTGCCATTGCAAGAGACTGAACAGCATGCATCCACGATTACTCAGATACAAAATACCAATCACTAAAAACAACAAAACCGTCTTTGCAGGCAATGACAATCTGTGCGGCATACTCATGTACAATTTGACCTATCGCGTAACGATGCACCTCTGGCCAGGCGAAACCACTTCTTACCCGCACGTGAGCATGATTTAATGTGGCATAGCATTCCAGTCGTCCCAGCGCCCGCAATTGCAAGCGGATATGCCGAACGGGTGACGCAAAATCAATGCTTCTGTCGGCGACTGAAAACAGCGGCCAATATTCGCCTTCGGATTGCGTTTTTGCGGCACACCATAATGCCCCAAACTCTTTTCCTATACGGCTGGCAAGACGCGCCGCTGCCATCTGCACCTTGAGATTCAAAGTTTCGTGCGTATCAAACTGATCTAAAGCAAACGACTCATCAGCGAGAATCGCGCCAGTGTCATAATGTGCATCGATCTGATGACATGTGACAGCCCAAAGGCGGTGTTTATGAAGGATGGCGCCGACTAAGGGATAAGGACCACGACCCATTGGCAATGGCGAGGGGTGAAAATTGATCGCGTAAGGTAGATGTTCTCGCCAGTCGGGGATTTTATAGTTGTAACTTCCGACCACTAAAATGTCACAAGCAAGTCCTTCCAGCGCTAATAAATCTGCGTGGCGTAGATGCTCAAGCTGAAATGGAATGCCCTTACTTTGAGCACAGTTCAAAAGCGTACTATGAAATGCCATTTTGTCTTGCTCGGGCACCGAGAATATTTTCACTGGCTGCCAACCTGCGGCAACGAGCGCTTCGAAGATCGCTAAATTCCTGTCACATCCAGCAAAGGCAAAACGCATAATTCACCCGAATAATAAAGGCAAGCAAGAAAAATGAAAGCAACTATACTGGAATAAAGAGATCGAGAGTGCAGGAGCTAAAACTGGCTTTATTTACCTTTTTTGAGAGTATTTTTAAAAAAATTATTCATTTAGCATTGTTCAATATTACTATTTTTTATTGAAAAGATTGAAGTAATTTTTTCAATACGCGTTACCGGCTAGCAGCCGATAAACCAAGCGTCAATAAATCAAAAATGGTACTACCGATCGTTTTTATAGAGAATGGTATTTCTACATGATTCGATTAAAGACATTATTTCGGAAACTGGCTAGTGCATGGCGAAAGCTAATAGTCCACTGCTTTGCGACATCTTTGATCATGTCTGCAGCGGCTGCCTGTGCGCAAGATTTGCAAATTTTTACTGAAGACTGGCCACCAATCACTTTTGGTAACAATAACAAGGTCGATGGTATGGCAGTCGAGGTTGTGCGAGCAATACAGGCTCGTATCAGTAGTACGGCTGGTGGTTCCAGCGCGATTCAAGTGGTACCTTGGGCGCGTGGTTACAAGGCTCTATTAGAAGAACCGAATACCATGTTATTCACGGTAGGACGTTCTGAGGAGCGTGAAAAATTAATGGTACTACTTGGACCTATTGCTATTTCCAGTACCTCACTCTATACCCGTAGAGGCAATTTTGCGTATCTGGAAAGTCTCGGCGATGAGATTCTAAAACTCAAAGTGGGAGCCTACCGTTCCAGTATATTTGCGGACACAGCCCGCAAAAAAGGCTATACCGACATTGAACAAGCCCCTACCCCTCAGATCGTTGCCAACATGCTATTAGCAAAGCGTTTTGATTTATGGGTCGAAGGTAGTTTCGTTGTGTCGTCAGTCCTTAAAGAAATAGGACATTCCCCTGATGAAGTGGAAAAAGTGAAAGTGTTAGATAGTCTGGAACTGTATCTCGCATTTTCAACACAAACCCGCGACAGTACAATTAAAGCATGGGAAGAGGCATTTCGAGCGATCAAGCGCGACGGTACCTTTACTAAAATTTATAACAAATGGCTGCCAAACGAAATCGCCCCTCTCACTCTGATACGACTTACGCCGCCGTAGAAATCCTGAAAAGAATCACAAAACGCGATAGGCCAAACGATCCAACCTTACTGTACTCAAACGTGCCAGGAGTTTGCGCACGTCGTCAGGATAATCGCGCACTTTTTGTAGGTGCTTATAGTTCGAAATTAACGAGGTATGGCACAAAATACTAGCCAATTCGCTATTCCTTTGAGCGAGCAATTCAAGCTGCGGATCGTGAATTAACAAGGCATTTTCTAAATCCAGGCGGAAAGCTCGCGGATTCAAATTATTTCCAGTCATCAAGGCATAGTCATCGTCAATCCACATACCCTTCAAGTGATAGGTATTATCGCCATCTTTCCACAAATGCAAATTCAATTGATGATCCGCAATCTCTGATTGATGTAACTTGGCAAAACGCCGCAGATTGGCCTCGTAGAGGTATGGTAAGGCGGCGATGACTTTGAATGGCTGATCTGGCGGTATGTAAAAATCATTGGCAGCTTTATCACCGACAATAATACTAACCTTCACACCGCGTTTTAATGCCCGATTAATTTCACGTGTTACGGCAAGCGGAAAATTGAAATACGGCGTGCAAATCGTAATTTTCTTTTTACTTGCCGCAAGCAACTGACAGATAGCACGATTCAGTGGATTATTTTTTCCAACGCCAACAAGAGGCGCAACACTTAAGCGGCGATTGTCGTATTGTTGCTCTGAACTAAAACTGTAGTGCGCTTTTTTTAAATGTGCTCGAAAATCTCGAATCTCTGCACGAATATTGCGGGTCGTAGGCATGTCTGCGCGATCAAGCCGATGCACTGCCGCCGAACATAATAAATGCCGGCGGATAAAATCTACCATTGAGTTTGCCAAGGTCGCATTCTGTATCAGCAGATAGCGATCGTGACGATATTTTTCTTGCTTATGCAAATACACGTTGTTGATACTTGCACCGCTGTAGATGACGCAATCATCAATCACAAATCCCTTTAAATGCAGAACACCAAATAACTCGCTGGTCTGCACTGGAATGCCATAAATAGGGATGCTACCTTGATGGAAGCTGCTTTGCTGTTGATACCAGGCGGCATTGCCTATCACCTTACCCGGTTGTTTGGCTTGGCCTATCAAGCCTCGCTGTGCGCGGTGCCAGTCGACCAGAATGGCAATATCCAAGGAAGGTCGCGCAGTTTTCGCAGCATACAAAGCGTTCAGAATCTCAGCGCCAGCCTCATCTTCTTGCAAGTATAGACTGCACAAATAGATTCTGTGCCTCGCATGAAAAATTTGCTCCAATAAAGCTTCACGATAAGCGGTTGCACTTAACAAGGTCGTTACCGAACCAGCGTCCAGTGGAATCGATGGCAGTTGCTCGAGGGAAGAACGTGTACGTAGAAAGCGCATAGCGATCCAGTTCGTTGGAAACAGAGCAATAATAGCATTGGGAATGCCTACAAAAAAGCCTCAATCCGAATAACGAGCTAAGGATGTTCGACTTTTTAACTGGAAAGATTCAACGGCGTTGCCAAATCTGCCAACGCTCCTTTGACGCAAAAACGGGGATCGAGTCGAACACCTGCAGATCTTCAATTTTTTCAAATTCAGTTGCCATCAACGCCTCCCATAATTGTCTTTGAATCGAAAATGGCGGTCCTTTTTTGCTGGCATTTTCATCATCGTCGAAGAAAAAATATCCTGCGAGTAATGCGCCAGACGGTAGCAGCTCGCTCCATCGCTGGACAATACGCTGACGTAAATCTGGCGGCAACGCACAAAAGAAGGCGCGTTCGTAAATAACATCCAGAGTAGCTTCAGGCTCAAAGGAAAAAAAATCTGCCTGAACGACATACCTACCCCATTCGCCTAAGGTAAGTTTTGCTGTTTGTACGGCTGAAGCCGAAAAATCAATCGCAGTGACATCCCACCCAGCTTCAGCCAATAACGCCACTTCATAAGCATTTCCACAACCAGGTATCAAGCAACGTAAAGGCGGTTTTGCACGCACGAAATCGCTAAAATTTTTCGGCACGCACCCCTTATCCCATGGAATGAAATTTTTCTCAAAACGCTCGTCCCAAAATTTTGCTTGCGTCGGGTCACGAAGAATAAATTCAGCCATGGTACAAGGTCAATCTATAAAATAAAAATGCATTAAAAATTGGGCTACCAAAATACCAGCAAATAATCCGCCACCAAAATACACGACAATGCGCAGTAAATTATTGGTACGGCGCTGTTCAATCAATAATGCGGTCAGCACCTCGCTTTGATTATTTGACTCTCCTGCGCGGGTCAAGGCCTGATGCGCTAAGCGTGGTAACTGCGGAAAAATACTGCTATAACGCGGCGCTTCTGCTTTTAATTTATCCAACAAACCGCGCCAGCCAACTTGTTCGTTCATCCAGCGCTCAAGATAAGGCTTGGCCGTTTTCCATAAATCCAGATCAGGGTCCAACTGACGTCCCAAACCTTCAATATTCAATAAGGTTTTTTGCAAAAGCACCAATTGCGGTTGCACTTCAACATTAAAACGACGCGATGTCTGAAACAAACGCAGCAATATTTGTCCGAATGAAATATCTTTCAAAGGACGATCAAAGATAGGTTCACAACAGGCGCGAACGGCCGCTTCCAATTCATCGACGCGTGTGTCTTTAGGCGCCCAACCAGACTCAATATGCGCTTCCGCCACACGTTTATAATCGCGCCGGAAAAATGCCAGAAAGTTTTGCGACAAATAATCTTTGTCAAAATCATTAAGAGTTCCGACGATGCCGAAATCAAGCGCAATATATCGGCCAAATGTGGCTGGATCGGTCGATACTAAAATGTTCCCGGGATGCATATCGGCGTGGAAAAAACCATCGCGGAAAATCTGCGTAAAAAAAATCGTCACGCCATCACGTGACAATTTTGACATATCAACGCCGGCTTCACGCAATCGTTCTGTTTGCGAAATTGGGATGCCCTTCATGCGCTCCATCACAATCACGGAAGATGAGCAAAAATCCCAGTGCATTTCAGGTACAAGCAATAAGTCTGAATCCAGAAAATTACGACGCAACTGGCTGCCATTCGCGGCTTCACGCATCAAATCAAGTTCATCGTGTAAATATTTATCAAACTCACCAACAACTTCACGTGGTTTAAGACGTTTCCCATCAGTCCAAAGAGTTTCCAGCCAACCCGCAGCCACGTGCATCAATGCGACGTCCTGATCGATTGTTTCTTTCATTCCGGGACGTAACACTTTGACTGCGACTTCGCGACCATCTTTGAGAGTCGCAAAATGCACCTGCGCGATCGAAGCCGAAGCAACTGGAATACGCTCAAAACTAGCAAACAATTCATCAGGATGCGCACCCAGAGATTTCTTGATTTGTGCAATCGCAAGATCAGGGTCAAACGATGGAACACGATCTTGCAACTTGGATAATTCGTCAGCAATATCTGGCGGCATCAAGTCACGCCGCGTCGACAAGACTTGTCCAAATTTCACAAAAATCGGCCCCAGATCTTCTAAGGCCTTACGCAAGCGCTCGCCGCGAGGAGCAGATAAATCGCGCCAGAAAAGTAAAGTCTCGACAAGTTTGGCCGTACGTGGAATTTTGAGGCCAGAAATGGCAATTTCATCAATGCCATAACGAAGCGTAACGCGCACAATTTTTACTAAGCGCAAGAATTTTAAAATCATCCACGCATCCTTTCCAGTTTCTCGATACGCTTAATCAAACGCTCAACATCATCACGATTTTTATTAATTTGCGATCCAAATGCCGCAACTTCGGCAGGACGCACTAGCATTGGGTTTTCTTCTAAAAAATATTCAGCCAAATTTTCCTGAATTTTTTGATGGGTTTCCTGTGCAGTTTTCACTGCAGACTTCGTGGCAGAAACCAAGCGCGTTGCAGCGATGTCACCAAACAACTTACTCAAATCAGCCTCAGCCTCCCATCGTAAATTCTGACTTAGAAATGATAAGGTATTCGCAAAATCAGCGTCACCCTCAATTTTTACGAATGAAAAAGCTTTGTCACGATTCTGAGCCATCAACGGTAAGTCACTCGGTTTGACGCGGATGGTTACATCCGATGTCAGGTCGGCATCTGCATTTTCCAGCAAGCCATCTGCACCAACTTTGAGACGTATTTGCATTATTTGAACATCGATACAGGCGATTTTTCCGGAGTGGGACATTAATTTGTCCCTGGCCCATTTTTCTTGCGCCAGCAGATGATTGATAAAGGCTGCGATTGAGATCATATCGTTTTGAAAAGGCGAAGGCAAAATAGTTCCAAAGGGTAAGCTCAATATATCTGGCTGCACTTGTATGTATATGCCTGTACTGACTTGTACGTGCTGTGCGTGCTTTCCGATGTGACGGTTTTGCTTATTTTCTGATGAAGCGTGAGTGACGTCACATTATGTCAGTAAAACGACTCGACGATGAATATCAAGCCTATTTCACCAAGGCCAAGTGCTCTCCAGAACGGCTATTTCGTCACTGCTATAAAAAACCGCCCGACAATTCTGCGGGCGGTCTCAAGTTTAACAGCTAATCCCGTTTATGGTCTTCGATCTGTAACAGGTTTGATGCAAGATAATATCAATAACATTTCACGGTTTTTTCAATATTATTTCAATATTATTTCAATATTATTTCAATATTATTTCAATATTATTAATACATGCTAACAACATTGATTCATCAAAGTTGCTGAATACCGGCTAAAACCCAACCGCCTTGTCCATTCGCAGGTTTAGACAGATTCCAGACTTCGGCAAATGCTTCAGCTGGCGCATTTTGGGCTTCTTTGATCATGCCGGTAAATTTGACGCTCGCCACATGATCATTACCAGTATTTTCTATCCCCAGCAGCTCAGCATCAATCGATACAACATCAGTCACATTTACGCTTGCACCGCGCTCCTGAATTTCTAATTTCAATTCGGCATACATTTCTGGCGTAGTAAATTCACGCAGATCGTTAATGTCAGCTTTATCCCACGCGGCTTGCAGACGGATGAAATAGGCTTTTGAATTCCGTAAAAAACCTGGCACATCGAAATCTGCAGGAATATTCCACGTTGCTGCCGGTGCTGCCGGAGCTGCAGAGCTTGTCGATGCTGGTTGAGCATCAATTCGTGAACGAATTTCTGGCGTCGCAACGCTATTCATGCCCGCATAAGAAGGTTGTTCAAAGCGAGACACCGAACTTGCCGCATTATTGGAATTGGAGCCACGGAATAAACGAATGACAAAGAAAATGGCAAATCCTATGAGTGCGAACGTCAGCAACGAACCTAACATGCCCGCAGCGGCGCCACCGAACCCAAAGTGTGACAACGCAGCACCGAGCAATGCGCCACCGACCAAGCCACCAACAATCCCCTTCCATGGGCTGGCTGGCTTTGGTGGAATGGCAGGAGGAACGGGGGCGGCAGGTGCAGCGGCCGGCGCAGCTGGTCGCGGTTGATTAAAGCCATTATTGGCTGGCGTCGCAGGCGCTGCCTGACGTGAAACGTTATTCGACTGACGGCCAACAGAACCACCACCACCCATGCGTTTGGCATCGGCATCATGCATAGTCAAGGCCAGTGTACTTGCTACCATAACCATGGCGATTAAAAACTTTTTCATTGCATTCACTCCTTGATATTACATAAGCGCAGCAACAAAAAATATTCGCTGCTACAGCTTAATTCCGGTGTGCAAAGCCGCAACACCAGCCGTTAAATTGAAATACTGCACCTTATCCAGGCCAGCAGTTTCCATCATAGTTTTCAGGGTTTCCTGATCCGGATGCATGCGTATGGATTCAGCCAGATAGCGATAGCTTTCGGCGTCTCCTGCAATTTTTTGTCCCATCCAAGGCAAAATTTTGAATGAGTACAAGTCATACGGTTTTTGTAAGACCTCAGGAACCTTAGAAAATTCCAACACTAATAATTTCCCCCCTGGTTTTAAGACGCGCTGCATTTCCGCTAAGGCTTGATCCTTATGCGTCATATTGCGCAAACCAAAAGCCACGGTGACGCGGTCAAAGTAATTATCGGGAAAAGGTAACTTTTCTGCATCACAGAGCAAGGTGGGGGTAATCAGGCCTTTATTCAAGAGGCGATCACGGCCAACGCGCAACATGGATTCATTAATATCCGTATGCCAGACCTCGCCAGTCGTACCAGCTTGTTTCACAAATTCTTTGGTCAGATCGCCAGTACCACCGGCGATATCCAATACTTTGAAGCCTGGACGCACACCTGCCTGTGCCACCGTGAAAATCTTCCAGATGCGATGTAGTCCGCCGGACATCACGTCATTCATGATGTCGTATTTGGCAGCCACTGAATGAAATACCTCAGCAACTTTATGTACTTTCTGATCTTCTTCTACGGTGGTATAACCGAAATGGGTAGTATTGCTCATGATCTCAAGACTCCTATGGGATGCCGCATTATAGGGGATGTCGTCATGAAAGGCATCTGTTGGCGCTGTATAAATTACTATTATTGCAACTTATCTTTGCATTTACGGTACGGGCTGCGCATATTGTTGCTTGCGACACCGAATCACCAGAGCCCTGTCGTTAATGTCAACTCTATTCCGTTCTTTGCGGCAACGCTATGCTGCGTAACTGAAACCGCCCATCATCATCAAACAACCAGGTTTAAGACGCATCAAATCGCCCTCCCTTGAGTAACCTCGGGCTCGGCGAAGGAAATGGCGCGCTATTTTTTAAACTGGCAAGTGCGGTATTTTCAGCCACTTTATCCTGATTGCTTCGGACGATATCTGCTTTTAACAACCGCCCATCAGCACCCAACACATAGTGAACCACAATCACCGCCCGTAACATCGCTTGTGGGTTGTCTTGATAGACCAGATTGGCATTGATTTGCGATATCCGGGCTGCAATCTCCGACTTATAACTATCGATCGACGACGCTGATGACGAACCGACATTGCTATTTTGTTGTACGGATCGCCCATCAGTGGCTGGCGCAGCCGGTGTCTGTTTGGTATAAAAATCATTCGGGTAATGATTGACGCAACCGTTCATTGAAATGAACAGCACAAAGCAAATAGAACGCTTTTTCATGTTCGTCTCCAAAAAAAGCTGATTTTTTAATATCACCTAGCTGACCGGGGGGGCAAACGGTTAACGCAGCACATCAGCGTTACGCTGACCTCGATTTCGTCTTGTCTGGTAACGCAAAGTATGGAGGTCGTTTGATTTCCGGACGTGGTTCGGAAGGGTAAGTTCAAAGACAGAATTCCCCTCATTCCAGCTTGCGATAGATGAGCAAAACTGGCGTGATTTTAGAGAGAGATTGGCGGGTGGTACCCGCGCTACTTAGTCCTATCCGGCTCAAAACAAAGAAATTCACTTGGCCAAGGCCGCTACCTTAGTGTGAATGCCCACATCCAGCCGCTTTACCTGGCATCGCCACATCCCGCCCTGTTTCGTCCGCAAACCCAGCTTCCTGCAAACGCTGCAAATAATCCTGCCATAGCTGCGTCTGATTATCGCCTAGCCAGTACAGATATTCCCAAGTAAAAATTCCCGAGTCGTGCGCATCAGAAAATAAAGGCTTGACGGCGTAATTACCAACAGGTTCGATACCAACTAAACCAACGTCGCGCTTGCCTGTCTGCAGCGTTTCTTGTCCTGGTCCGTGACCTTTAACTTCCGCTGATGGCGAATATACGCGCATCAGTTCAAACGGAATAGAAAAGACCTTGCCATCATCAAAACTGATGTCCAATACCCGTGACTGGGTGCGGGCATTGAGTGCGGTTGGCTGGACTTTATTGGAGCTCATATTTTTATTTCGATCAATTCAATTTTTACTATTATGTCAGTCAGCTCAGACGGGCAATCAATTCACTGCGTAGTTGCGGCAACAAATTGCGACGTGCATCAATAATGGACTGTTCAGGCGCTTCTGCATTGGCTGCCGCCCACACTGGATGAGGGAAATGGGCATCATCCGTGTAACGTGGGATAAGGTGCCAGTGCAGATGCGGAACCATATTGCCAAGGCTCGCAAGATTCATTTTATGCGGCTGCATGACAGCCCGAATCACCGATTCCGTCGTCCACACCGTCTGCATAAATCCGTTTCTATCGGCCTCGCTGAGATCAGTCATCTCTTTGACATGGTCATTCCAGATCACACGACAAAACCCTGGGTAGTTCGCATCATCCACCAAAATAACGCGCCACTGGGCATTACTAACAACAACATCACCGCGAGTGACATCACATAATTCACAGCTTACTTGATTCTGCGTGATGTGACTCATGGTTACACCAATACCCGCTCGATACCACCGTTATTGGCATTGGCAACGTATTCTGGCATCCAATTTTCACCCAGAATATGTTTCGCCATCTCGACGACGATGTAATCGGCATCCGTATTGCTATCATCGTTGTAACGCGACAAACCTTGCAGACAAGATGGGCAGGAAGTCAGAATTTTGATATCACCGGTGAAGCCATCAGCACGCAATTTATCTGCGCCTTTGTTCATCTCAATCTCTTTACGGAAACGAATCTGCGTAGAAATATCCGGACGGGTGACTGCCAACGTTCCTGATTCACCACAGCAACGATCATTTTTCTCAATTTTCACGTCACCATTGCTGCCGGTAATCAGCGCATTCACTGTCTTCAATGGATCTTGCAATTTCATCGGTGTATGACACGGGTCGTGATACATGTAACGCGTACCGGTTACGCCTTCGAGTTTGACGTTTTTCTCCATCAGATATTCATGGATATCGACGATACGGCACCCTGGGAAAATCTTATCAAACTCATAGGTTGATAATTGATCGTAGCACGTGCCACACGACACGATGACGGTTTTGATATCCAGATAGTTCAGCGTGTTTGCCATGCGATGGAACAAGACCCGGTTATCGGTCATCATTTTTTCCGCTTTATCAAACTGACCGCTACCCCGTTGCGGATAACCGCAGCACAGATAGCCTGGCGGCAGCACGGTCTGAACACCGACATTCCACAACATTGCTTGTGTCGCTAAGCCGACCTGTGAGAACAAGCGTTCTGAACCGCAGCCTGGGAAATAAAACACGGCTTCGGTATCCGCATTGGTGGTTTGTGGATTACGGATAATTGGGACGACTTTATCGTCCTCAATATCGAGCAATGCACGCGCCGTTTTCTTCGGCAGGTTACCCGGCATCTTCTTGTTAATGAAGTGAATAACCTGTTCTTTAATCGGCGCTTTACCGACGCTGGCTGGTGGTGCCTTAGTCTGTTTTCTTGCAAATTTCTTCAACAAATCATGACCGAAACGCTGGGCTTTGTAACCCCAGCCTATCATGACTTGACGAGTCATGTTGATAGTAGCCGGATCGGTTGCGTTCAAGAAGAACATCGATGCTGCGGTGCCCGGGTTAAATTTCTTCTGTCCCATTTTACGCAGCAGATTGCGCATGTTCATTGAGACATCACCGAAGTCAATATCGACCGGGCAGGGATTCACACATTTATGGCAGACCGTGCAGTGGTCAGCCACATCAGAAAATTCATCCCAATGTTTGATAGACACACCACGACGGGTCTGTTCTTCGTACAAAAATGCTTCCACCAGTAAGGAGGTCGCCAGAATTTTATTCCGTGGCGAATACAGCAGGTTAGCCCGCGGTACATGCGTCGCACAAACAGGCTTACATTTGCCGCAACGTAAGCAATCTTTCACGCTATTGGCAATCGCGCCAATATCGCTTTGCTGCATGATTAGGGATTCATGTCCCATCAAACCAAACGACGGCGTATAGGCATTGCGTAAATCGGCGGCAAACTCAGGCAAATTCAGCAATTTGCCTTTGTTGAAGCGCCCTTCTGGATCGATACGCAATTTGTAGGAACGGAAATCTTTGATCTCATCTTCCGTCAAAAATTCTAACTTGGTGATGCCAATACCATGCTCACCCGAGATCACGCCATTGAGCGAGCGTGCCAACACCATGATGCGCGCCACTGCGTGATGCGCGACTTGCAGCATGTCGTAGTCATCCGAGTTCACCGGCAAGTTGGTATGGACGTTGCCGTCACCAGCATGCATATGTAAGGCGACAAAAACGCGGCTACGCAGCACTTTTTTATGCAAGGCAACACATTCATCGAGAATGAGTTTAAACGCTGCGCCATTAAATATTTGACGCAAATGGGCGCGGACTTCGGTCTTCCATGAAATTCTGACCGTTCTGTCTTGCACGACTGAGAACACAGTCGCATCTGGCTGACGCTGCAAGCGTTCGTCAAAAACAAACGCCAGTTTATCCAGTCCCAATTCCATCAAATCCGCTTTCGCTTCAATCAATGGCTTATCGAGATTGTTGAGTAGATAGGTCCAGCGCGCCTGCGCTTGTTGCAATAGTGTTTCAGCCTGATGGACGCGGTCTTCCAGCAACTCAGCTGCCGGAATATCATCCCCATCCGCATCTTCGCTTTTACCTAAAGGCAGATTGCCATTAGCAAAGAATGGGATCAGTTTATCTAACAGCGCCAGCTTATTCTGAACTGACAATTCGATATTGATACGCTCGATACCGTCGGTGTATTCACCCATGCGATTGAGCGGGATAACGACGTCTTCATTAATTTTGAAGGCGTTAGTATGCTTAGAAATCGCTGCTGTTTTGGCGCGATCAAGCCAGAATTTTTTACGTGCTTCAGGGCTGACGGCAACGAAGCCTTCACCAACACGTGTATTCGCTATGCGAATGACTTCGGAAGCCGCTTGTGCCACGGCGTTTTCGTCGTCACCAACGATGTCACCAAACAAAGCCATTTTCGGTAACACACCACGCTTGGACTTGGTGGTGTAACCGACAGCACGCAAATAACGCTCATCGAGATGCTCCAAGCCAGCCAGAATCGCGCCGCCTTTTTTGGTTTCGCCGTCGAGGTAATCTTTGATTTCAACAATACTTGGAATTGCGTCGCGTGCTTGCCCAAAAAATTCCAGACAAACTGTCCGTGCAAATTTTGGCATCTTGTGCAAAATCCAGCGTGCTGACGTAATCAAGCCATCGCAACCTTCTTTTTGCACGCCAGGCAAACCGGCGAGAAATTTATCGGTGACGTCTTTACCTAAACCTTCTTTACGGAACACGCGACCTTTAATTTCCAGCTGTTCTATTTTGAACGGTTGCTTTTCACCAGGATGCGTCCAGTCAAGACGGAACTTTGCCAGTTCAACATCGTGAATCTTGCCAAGGTTATGCTCAAGGCGTGTTACTTCCAACCAGTCGCCGTTCGGGTCAACCATTTTCCATGAAGCCAGATTATCCAGCGCCGTGCCCCACAAAACTGCCTTTTTACCACCAGCATTCATCGCAACGTTACCACCGATACACGATGCCTCTGCGGAGGTCGGATCTACAGCGAAGACAAAGCCCGCTTTTTCGGCGGCGTCAGAAACACGTTTGGTAACGACGCCTGCACCGGAATAAATGGTCGCGTAATCGCGGTCCACACCTGGCAAGCGTGTCATTTCCACTTCGCCAAGTTGTTCCAGTTTTTCGGTATTGATGACAGCGGATAACGGTGTCAACGGAATCGCACCACCAGTGTATCCCGTACCACCTCCGCGCGGAATAATCGTCAGACCGAGCTCAATACAGCTCTTCACCAGTCCGGCCATTTCATCTTCGGTATCCGGTGTCAGGACGACAAACGGATATTCCACACGCCAGTCAGTCGCATCGGTAACGTGTGAAACACGGCTTAGACCATCGAATTTAATGTTGTCTTTAGCGGTGAAGCGCGCTAACAGACGATTGGCCTTTTTACGTAAATCGTAGGTATCTCTGAATTCTTTCGAGAAATCCGCCACCGCTTTACGCGCCGCTTGCACCAAAGTCTCGACGCTATTGCTACGCTCAGCATCATCGTCGTTTGCCGTATTGACACGACGTTTCTCGACTTCCGCTAAGCGGTGATTCAACGCATCAATCAGATCTTGACGACGCTTAGGATTATCCAGCATGTCGTCTTGCAGATACGGATTGCGGCGTACCACCCAGATGTCACCCAAAACTTCATACAGCATCCGTGCGGAACGGCCTGTCTGACGTTTGCCGCGCAATTGATCCAGCAGACGCCAGGCGTCTTCGCCTAGCAAGCGGATGACAATTTCACGATCAGAAAACGAGGTGTAGTTGTACGGAATTTCCCGGACACGGGTCGGAGTTGCACCTTGCGGCGAATCTGCAAGCAAGGCCTGAATTTGGGCTGGAGCGTTCATCAGAGGCGTGGTTAGACGGATTGCAGACCGATACCGAAAACGCCAGTAAACCGCAGCTTACTGAGTCAGTGTGATATCAGTCTTGGATTTAAAGGCACATTCTAGCGTATTGCGATGCACCACGCGGGAACAGCCTTGAAGTTTGTACGGCAATGGAAGGAATTTGTAGCAATTTTCCAAAGCTTATTCGGAAAAATGTACATTTTATTTTCAAAAAGATGTTTTCGATTGCAATAATGCAACGCAAATTATCGGTGCTCATGCAAAAAGCGCACGTTCCTCATTCTCAACCCAAACGAGTCAGTCCCGCGTATTTTGCTTTTTCACCATAAAAAAAGGGTGAAATACATCACCCTTTTTATTTTTGCTTCATTTCAAATTCATTGTCAATTTCAATGTCAATTCGATCATGCTCAGGCAAGTTTGCCGTGGCATTGTTTGAATTTTTTACCACTACCGCAAGGGCAAGGGTCATTTCGACCGACTTTCAAGGCGTAGTTCAACTCTGGCTCGTCACCGGCAGCAAAAGCCAACGGTGCCAGGATTTCTTCAGGGGATGCACCAGCCTCAAAATCAGCATGTTGGAAATGAACGTTCTCAACTTGCGGTAAAGCCATTTGCTCTTCTACGGCTTCAATTTCTTCACGTGATTGAATCCGGACAGTAACCACTGTGCGCACGACGTCGTTTTTGATCATATCCAACATTTGGGCAAACAATTCAAACGCTTCGCGTTTGTATTCTTGCTTAGGATTTTTCTGTGCATAACCGCGCAGATGGATACCTTGACGCAAATGATCCAATGCCGCCAGATGTTCGCGCCAATGCGTATCAATGCTTTGCAGCATCACACTACGCTCAAATCCAGCGAACGACTCTTTGCCGACAATCGCTACTTTGGCATCATAGGCTTGATTCACGGCCTGCTGAACGCGGTCAAGAATATCTTCACCGGTCAGGCTAGGCTCGGACGCCGCCATTTTTACCAATGGCAGATCAATTGCCCATTCCGCAGACAACACGGCTTCCAACCCTGGCAAATCCCATTGTTCTTCCACTGATTCCAATGGCACATGCGCATGAACGATGTCAGCAAACATGCCGTGACGCAATGAGGACATCAGCTCTGTCATATCATGCGCTTCCAGCAGCTCGTTACGCTGTTGGTAAATCACTTTACGTTGATCATTAGCAACGTCATCGTATTCCAGCAATTGCTTACGAATATCAAAGTTACGTGCTTCAACTTTACGTTGTGCCGATTCAATGGAGCGAGAAACGATGCCCGCTTCGATTGGTTCGCCTTCTGGCATTTTCAATCTGTCCATGATCGCGCGGACACGGTCACCGGCGAATATTCGCAACAATTGATCATCAAGAGACAAATAGAAACGGCTGGAACCTGGATCACCCTGACGGCCAGAACGACCGCGCAATTGATTATCGACGCGACGTGATTCATGGCGTTCCGTACCGATGATATGCAAGCCACCAGCGTTGACCACGTGTTCATGCAACGAAGTCCATTCGTCACGCAACTTTTGCGATTGTGCAGCTTTATCGGCATCCGTCAACGCGCTGTTTGCTTCAATCAGTTGAACTTGCTTAGCAACGTTACCACCCAGCACGATATCGGTACCACGACCCGCCATGTTTGTTGCGATCGTAATTGCTTTTGGACGACCCGCTTGCGCAATAATTTCCGCTTCACGTGCATGCTGCTTCGCATTCAATACGTTGTGCGGCAAGTTTGCTTTAGTCAAAATACCAGATAGCAATTCAGAATTTTCAATCGAAGTTGTACCAACCAAAACTGGTTGACCGCGCTCGTAGCAATCTTGAATATCTTTCAGCATCGCGCCATATTTTTCTTCGGCGGATTTGTATACCTGATCTTGGCGGTCTTTACGCTGTGATGGACGGTTCGGTGGAATGACGACTGTTTCAAGACCGTAGATTTCCTGGAATTCGTACGCCTCAGTATCTGCCGTACCTGTCATACCCGACAAGCGCGTGTACATCCGGAAGTAGTTCTGGAAAGTGATCGATGCCAGCGTTTGATTCTCGTTTTGAATCCGCACGCCTTCTTTGGCTTCAACGGCTTGATGCAAGCCATCTGACCATCGGCGCCCGGTCATCATACGACCTGTAAATTCATCGACAATGACGATTTCGTCGTTCAGTACCACATAGTGCTGATCTTTAAAGTACAGTGCATGCGCCCGCAGAGCAGCATACAAATGATGAATCAGCGTGATATGCGCTGCGTCATACAACGAAGCGCCTTCTGGCAACAGACCCATTTGCGTCAGAATTTTTTCTGCTTTATCGTGACCGGCTTCGGTCAACAATACCTGGTGTGCTTTTTCATCTTTGGTGTAATCACCAGGGACTTCAATCTTGCCGGAGCCATCCGGTGTTTCTTCACCGATTTGCAAAGTCAACAACTTTGGCACTTCATTGATTTTGTAATACAACTCTGTGTGATTTTCAGCCTGACCAGAAATGATCAATGGCGTACGCGCCTCATCGATCAGAATCGAGTCAACTTCATCAACAACGGCAAAGTTAAGGCCGCGTTGTACGCGATCCTTGGCTTCAAATACCATGTTATCGCGCAGGTAATCGAAACCGAATTCATTATTGGTACCGTAAGTAATGTCGGAACCGTAAGCGACTTGTTTGGCATCATGATCCAGTTGCGACAAGTTAATACCTGTGCTCAGACCTAACCAGTTGTAAAGTTGGCCCATCCATTCAGCATCACGTT
Source organism: Undibacterium sp. SXout20W (assembly GCF_049340285.1). Lineage (NCBI taxonomy): Bacteria > Pseudomonadati > Pseudomonadota > Betaproteobacteria > Burkholderiales > Oxalobacteraceae > Undibacterium > Undibacterium sp. SXout20W. Next base: position 35,145 of record NZ_JBMPPH010000014.1, read on the forward strand.
GCGCGAGGTAATCATTGACCGTAACCACGTGCACGCCCTTACCCGACAGTGCGTTAAGGTAGATTGGCAAGGTACCCATCAGAGTTTTACCTTCACCCGTGCCCATTTCAGCGATTTTGCCGTAGTGCAAAACCATGCCGCCGATCATCTGCACGTCAAAGTGGCGCATTTTCAAGACACGCTTACTGGCTTCGCGACACACCGCAAAGGCTTCTACCAAAATGCTGTCGAGCGTTGCTCCTTCTGCCACACGTGCTTTAAATTCAGCCGTCTTAGCTTGCAAAGCCTCGTCCGACAAAGTTTCCAGCTGGGGTTCCAATGCGTTGATCTCACGCACCGTCTTTTGGTATTGCTTCAAAAGCCGTTGATTACGGCTGCCGAATATCTTGGTCAGGAATGACATGCTATGAACGGAAAGTTAAATTCTGAAAAACGCCGCGGCAAAAAATTGCTTGCACAGCAACAATATAGGATAACTCACGATTTTACCATGCTGTGCGGGCTTCACCATGAAAACCCTGATCAAAACCGTGCAGCATTGATGATTTGGTGACTAATTACGCAAAAACAAGGCTATTTTTGTTTGAGTGAAGCAAGTTTTGCCTGATTTGCACCAGCGGTAAGAAATTTATTTGGATCTTGAGGGACATCTTTGATCCTCACCTCAAAATGCAAATGCGAACCGGTAGATCGTCCAGTAGAGCCAATATCAGCGACATGCTGTCCCCGTTTTACGATATCACCAAGTTTGACGTAAATTTTGGACGTATGCGCATAACGGGTAATCAAGTCCCCGCCATGATCAATCTCAAGCATATTGCCAAATTGTGGATGGAATTCTGAGGCAATCACCACACCACCGGCCGCGGCAACAATAGGCGTACCGGTCGGCGCAGGAAAATCAATCCCTTCGTGGAACGCATTGCGACCCGTAAAAGGATCAAGACGCCAGCCAAATCCTGATGCATTATAAGCAACATTTACGGGTTGAATTGTCGGTAAAAGCTTCGATTGAATCTTAAAACCCATCAGGTTTGTTTCAACAACATTCAAATAATCGGAACGATGCTCTACATCTTTTTGAAACGCATCCAAGGCAGCTTGCAGATCTGACATATTCAGTTCATTCGATGGCGCCGACGAAATTTCAGGACCACCACGGGCGGGCAACTCTTTAAAATTAAATTCTTCTGGCTTCACCCCCGCCAACCCTTGAACACGCTCACCCAAGGCATCCAATCGCATCATTTGCGCCTGCATTTCACCCAATTTGACAGCCATGGCAGCCAAATTTTCTTTCAGATAACGATCTTTAGAATTCGGATCGCCGGAGAGTGGAGAAGACGTTGAAGCCGGTAAGATGCTACGAAGAATCGGCAGATCAGAACTGGCCAGGCGTAGTGTAAGAGCGGCCATTAATGCGCCGCTCACCACGATTAAAGTAATCAATCCAATGACCGCGTACACCACATGGCGTGCGGACAAAGTCACCGATTTAGCCTGGGTAAACCGAGAATGCATCAAAATTATCTGCATCTGTCATTTCCCTCTAAGATGGCGTGCTTACGCTGTATGAAGTGACGCCGTTTGTGGTAATGTGTTCGCCATGTCTGCCCCATTACCACCTCCATATCGTATCAATATTAAACGTGGCCGCCCAGTTTCAGTGACCAGCGGTGCGAGTGATTTTTTACGTTCAAACGACAAGATTGCGTCGCTACTACCAGCGATCCAGCGCAATTTATCCTTACAAAAGGACTGTGAAACGATCTTGTCTTCGCTTTTTGAACTTTGCGAAGTGATGCAACTCGCCGATGGTCAACTGGTGCTAGGCGCATCGAATGCTGCTGTTGCGACGAAATTGAAGCAACAATGCCCCAAATTACAATTACATCTTCAACAACGTGGGTGGCAGATTAACGCAATCCGCATCAAAGTACAAGTTAAGCGCGTCATAGAAAAACCATTGCCGATAAAGCAATTATCTATCCCCAAAACTGCACTTGAAGCCTTAAGCACGTTAGAAAAAAACATCGAAAATACCGCGCAAAATGCCGATTTACGCGCAGCATTAACGCGCTTACTGAGCCGCCATACCAAACCGGAAAAGTAAGCTTCTAAAATACCACTTAACGGCTGCGGTCTTTTTCCCATAACACGTCATTGCCACCATCGACCCGGTTCAGAACCCGCGAAAGCACAAACAATAAATCAGACAAGCGATTCATGTATTGCCGCGGATGATCATTGATTGCTTCGCTTTTACCCACACTCACAATGGCACGCTCGGCGCGACGACACACGGTGCGACACACATGTGCGATCGCCGCTGCTCTGGAACCACCTGGCAAGATAAAGTCTTTCAACGGTGGCAAATCGGCATTGTACTTCTCTAATAACGCGTCCAAACGAGCTACTTGCGCATCAGTAATCAGACGGTAACCTGGAATACAAAGCTCACCGCCCATATCAAACAAATCATGTTGAATTGATACCAGTTCATGTTGCATTGCAGCTGGCAGCGGTTCACATAACAACACGCCAATGTGCGAGTTAAGCTCGTCAACATCGCCCATTGCATGGACGCGCAACGCATCCTTATCGACCCGGCTACCATCACCAAGTCCTGTTGTTCCTGCGTCACCAGTACGCGTCGCAATTTTCGAAAGTCGATTACCCATAGCAATTCTCACGTAGAAAGAAGTCGCAGAGCATAAGCCAAAAACCGCAAGAGCGCATCATTAATAGACATGGGCGATAGTATAAAAACGATCGTTCATCAAAATCGCGCCTCAGTTAATTGTTCTATTGAGGCGAACAATCGAACAGCCTGGACATCCACACCTTAGCGTGCACGCAACATTATTCGATCCCGACAAAGAATGTTTAGCAAACGATCGTTCGGAAACGTCAATCGTCAGCCAAATTCACGCTATCATATGCGAGGGAATCGCGTCTGCAGGTCATCTGGCTTCATGTCACCAGCATAGACTATCCCTCATCATGCTCAAAAATAAACCAATACGTTGTGGCATTGATCGCGTCATCCAAAAGATGACTTTCTGATAAAAATTCTGAGTCAACGATACATTTTCTGGACGCAGTAGCCTGTAAAATTAGTTTGCTCAGGCAAAAATAAACAATTCTCGGCAATTGATTGCTTGTAATGAAGGTTAAATTCAGGATATAGAATGGCAACAAGACTTCCCCCGGTACATGCGCTCTCAGCCTTTGAAGCAGCAGCACGCTTTGGCTCTTTTGCAGTTGCAGCTGAAGAACTCTGTATTACGCCATCGGCGCTGTCACACCGCATTCGCCTGCTGGAAGAGCATTTATGTGAACGGGTATTTGTGCGTGAAGGTCGTAGTGTCACTTTAACGGAGTTCGGCCGCCGTTACCTGGATGTGGTCCGAGGCGCATTGAGAACTTTATCCGATTTTCCTTTGCCAAATAAGGTCACGCAAAACCAGATGCGAGTCAAAGTCACTGTACCACCGACTTTTGCCCGATACATGTTTATGCCGAGGCTGGCAGATTTTTCAGCACAATATCCAGACATCGAAATCGAAGTCTATCTCTTCGTACCGCTCTACGATTTAAGCCTCTCCGAAAGTGATGTTGAAGTTCGTTTTGGTGCGGGCGAGTATCCGAATCTGGTGACCAAAAAGCTGTTTGTTGAACCCAGCTTTGCCGTCGCCAGCCCAGCCTACTTAAAAACAATTCCACCAATTAAAACGCCAGCAGATTTACGTCATGCCAAATTGCTACGCTCGGCGTTAGAGCCGTGGCAACCCTGGTTTGAAGTGGCAGGTCTTGATTGGCCAGAGCCCGGAAATGGCTTGCGGATAGACGATCTGGGGTTACTCTTAGAAGCCATCAAACATGGTCATGGAATAGGACTGACGCGACAACACTTTGCCGAGGATATGATTAAATCGGGTGAAGTTGTCCGACTGTTCGATACACAACTTGCAACACCGCCGCACGCCTATCACTTGGTTCACGAAGCACAACCAAGTCTGCGACCAGAAGTCGAAATCTTTATCAACTGGATGCAATCGACTTTTCAAAAAATGTATCCTGTCACCTGAATACGAAAATTGAAATAGGGCCGCTCTATTCCTTGTACAAAAATGCGAACAAGGAATAGGACTGCGCCAGCTTTTTCGCTCCTTTCTGTCGTAGTACTTAAGTTGGCGGCGATCATCAACGCCAAATTAAATGCCAATTTAAATGCCAATTTAAACGGCAATGTCATAGATAGTGCACAATACGCATCAAGCCAGCACTCGAAGGAAGCTTTTCAATTATGTATTACGGAGAAAAATTTAATAGCATCAGCCATATTGCCGGGGCAGCCTTAGCAATGGGTGGTGCAGCGGTCTTAATCACTGTTAGTGCGCGCCTTGGTGATCCATGGAAAATCGTCAGCTTCAGTATTTATGGTGCAATGCTTTTTCTTCTTTATACAATTTCCGCGCTCTATCACAGCTTGCGTGGCAAAGCGAAAGAAGTATTTCAAAAGCTTGACCACTGCGCGATTTATTTGCTTATTGCCGGCAGTTATACGCCGTTTACATTAGTGACGTTGCGTGAACATTCAGGGTGGGTATTGTTTGGGCTTGAATGGAGTCTTGCTGTGATTGGTATCATTCAAGAATTGCTATTTGCCAAAGGCGCGCGCTGGCTGTCACTTGCGATTTATGTCGTTATGGGTTGGTTAGCAATCGCGGCCATCGTTCCTTTAATCAGCATCTTGCAAACCGGCTTTATCTGGCTGGCATTAGGTGGATTATTTTATACCGTAGGTATCATTTTTTATGCCACGGATGAAAAACTAAAGCACGGGCATGGAATCTGGCACCTATTTGTATTGGCTGGGAGCATGTGCCAATATTTCTCAGTCTTGTTTTACGTGGCGTAAAGGCGGTTATAGTCGCTGATGAGCGACTAGCTAGTGTGCCAGTCACCCATCTTTTGCTCATTTAGTTGCGATCGCTGTCAGTATGACAGTCACTGTAACAGTCAATATAACAGTCACGATTACTGTTACTTTTTTTTCATTATTGATCATTCATGAGCAATAGGGGTTAACTCTTAATCAACCCCTTTACCTGCCGATGCGCACCAGAGACTAAACCATTGCTCACGATTGAGCGTTTGCTGACATGCTAAAACCGCATCGTGCAACGCCTCTATTCTTCCCGATCCGGTAAGCACCAAAGGTCGGGATGGATGTTGCAATACCCATGCTAAGGCAATCGTACTGGCGGGCAGATCGAGTTCTTTGGACAACACATCAAGGACCTGCCTGACGCGCAAAATTTGCGGACTGGCTGTCGTCGATTCACGTAACAAATTACCACCACCCAATGCTGACCAAATCATCGGCGCAATGCGTAACTTTTGACATAAATCTAAAGTACCATCATGCAATGGTGGCAAATGCAACAGAGAAAGTTCGACTTGATTCGTCACTAACGGAAAGCGTGATGCAAGCAGTTCAAATTGTGATGGCGTAAAGTTTGAAACGCCAAAATGTTTCACTTTGCCTGTGTCTTGTAAGTGGCGAAATGCTTCCGCCATTTCATCGGCATCCATTAAAGGATCGGGGCGATGAATGAGCAAAACATCCAATTGTTCTATCTGCATTGCACGCAAAGAATTTTCCGCCGAAGCGATGATATGTGCCCGGCTCGTATCGTAATGCTGTAGTCCATGCGCAGGTCGTGCAGCTGAAACAAGTTTTATACCGCATTTACTGACGAATTGAAATTGTTGTCGCAGCGATGGCGCCAACTTTAATGCTTCACCTAGCAAAGTTTCACTTTGATAATCCCCATAAATATCTGCTTGATCGATCGTTGTGACACCTAATGCTAGTGCTTGCTCCAAAAAATCTACACGAGCCTGTGGCGTCATCTTCCAGTCTGCAAGACGCCAGAGTCCGAGTACGATGCGAGAAAATTCTGGTCCTTGTGGGGCAATTTGAATACGTGGCACTGTCGTTGAATGAGTCATATGCATTTGAATAATGAAATTTATGTCGCTAGTACTTCAGCGATTGCGGCACGCAATTGTGCCGTTTTGGTGTAGCCAGCTGCAATCATATGCAGCGCCTGATTATGGACGATCAATAAACCGGGGAACCCACGTATTCCCCACCGCTGACATTGCTCAAATTCAGCGCGCGTATCTGCCAAACAGTGAAGTGACAGGAACGTTTCGGTAAAACTGTCAACGTCAAAACTTTCATGGCCATCTATTTTATTGAGTGTAGCAACCACTGTTTCAGCCAATACTGTTGACTGCGTCACATCCTGGCCTTCTGCATAAAAAGCAGATTGAATCGCATGAAAAACTTGCAATAATTGAATACCATTCAAATGATCGGCGACAATTTTTGTAGCAACAACGGCTCGACAAGCTGGTTCGGTATCATATTTAAAACCAGCTTGTGTCATACCAACGTCAGAAAATGGCAAGCCGCTTGCTTCTGCAACATGGTGCCAATGGCCGCGTATCGTTGTTCGTTGTGATTCGCCCATGATCTCCTGATTGTAAGCACGCAAACCACCAACGACGATTTCCAGACTGGCATCAGGGATGTCATTCAGCAGCGCCTGCAATTCCGGACCGAAACCATAACACCATGAACACATAGGATCGGCGATATAAATAAAATGGGGCATAAATTTCCTTGCTTATAATTTTTGGTAGATACTGTTATCCAAGGCGATCCTCACGTCTGACTTATTGCATCACTTTTACGTCATTTTTAATATGTAAAACGAACGTAAAACGAACGCAGGTTGTAGAGCCAAGCAGGGCGCGGGTCGTCAGCCACTAGCCCTTATTGCGTCGCCAGGAAACGTAAGCCAAAAAAGGCGACGCGGAGACTTTGCCCTGGGGATGCCCAAAGGGCCATTGTCATCTGCACGAATTCCTTGATTGCCTGACATGGTTGGTTAGACCCCACTATACGATATATTGTCAGTGCACAATTTTTTCGCACTATGCCGGGTATAAAGCGCCGAGCACCCTTAAACCTTTCGCACCTGTGACTTCTGGCAAATTACCAGCCTGACGTAAGCAAAATTGCTGCGCAAGCCATGCGAATGCTAATGCTTCTACGTGCTCCGGAGCTACCCCTAATTGTGCCGTACTTTGCACTTCGGTGTTTGCCCCAGCATCTTTCAAGGCAACTGCCAGCATCTTCATCAAAGTCGAGTTATAAGCACCACCGCCGCACACATACACGGTCTGCGTTTGCGCGGCATTTTTCAGGATAGCCTGAGCCAGGCTATGCGCAGTGAAAGCGCATAAGGTTGCCTGAATATTGACTGCCGCCATCGTCGGCAGCGCATGCAAATGCGAGAGTAACCAATCCGCATGAAATAAATCACGTCCGGTACTTTTCGGAGGTGCTTGTTGTAAATACGGTTCATCCATCAGACGTGCCAGCAATGCATCATTCACAGCTCCTTGCGCCGCCCACGCGCCATCAGCATCGTAGCTGACGCCTTGATGTTGCTTAATCCAATAATCCATGAGCACATTGCCAGGTCCGGTATCAAAACCGGTCGTTTTGCCATCAGCCGCAAGTACGCTGATATTGCTGATTCCGCCAATATTTGCGACGACACGGCATTCCCCTTTCTGCGCGAAAATAGCACGATGAAAAGCGGGAACTAATGGTGCTCCCTGTCCTCCAGCTGCCACATCACGACTCCGAAAATCAGCGATGACATCAATGCCAGTCAATTCGGCAAGAAGTGCAGGATTATTGGTTTGACGCGTAAACCCCAATTCGGGTCGGTGGCGTATCGTTTGCCCGTGCACACCGATCGCTTTAACACCAAGCTCTGGATGATGCGCCAATAAGCTGTGGACACACGTAAAGTAGCTTTGAGCTAAGTCATTCGCCAATAAAGCTTCACGATGTATTTCGTTGGCGCCGGGCTGCTGTAATTGCGATGCTTGTTGCCGCAGTTCTTCACTGAACGGAATATACGCAGATCCAAGGAGTTCCATGTGATCTTTGTCCGTCGCAGGTAGACGCACTAAAACACCATCAACCCCGTCCAGACTAGTGCCAGACATCATGCCTATATACACAGAAGCACCATTCAAATTCTGATCTGTATGCATATCGATTATCGTCATCTCGTCGCTCAAACAAAAAAGGCCGAACGTTATGTTCGGCCTGAAGAATATGTCAAATCTCAGCTGGCAGTCGACTTGCTGTTTTGTGCCAAACGCTCAGGACGCAGCAAATCAAAACGGTGATGCATATCGCTGGCAACGGATTTAAAACGTGGCAAATCTGTATTCGACAATGCCTGTACGTTTGGCACAACGATAGATAATGGATCACGCGCATCATTGTTGACGCGGAACTCATAGTGCACATGCGGGCCGGTAGACCAACCTGTTGACCCGACAAAGCCGATGATCTCACCTTGAGAAACGTGGCTACCTTTGCGAATTCCCGGCGCAAAACGCTGCATATGGGCATAGGCAGTGCTGTAGCCACCCCAATGTTTAATCACGACCAAGTTTCCGTACCCACCACTCATCGCTGCTGAATCAACGACACCGTCTGCGGTAGCGCGGATTGGCGTGCCAATTCCTGCTGCAAAATCAACGCCTTTGTGCTGCTTCCATTGACCGGAAATAGGATGAACACGCATAGAAAAACCAGAAGAAATACGCGTAAATGCGAGGGGTGATTTCAAAAAGGCTTTTTTAAGTGACTTACCGTCAAACGTATAATAGCCACCCTGACCACCGGCTTCATCGAACCACACCGCTTGATAAGGCTTACCAGCATTTGTGAATTCACCTGCTAAAACGCGTCCGGTTTTAACTTTTTGACCATTTTGCCAAAAAGTTTCATAAACAACATTAAATTGATCACCACGTTGCAATTTCCGGAAATCAATATTGGTCTCAAACATGCTAATGATTTGTGATGCAACACTATCTGGGATATTGGCATCGTCGGTTGCAGCAAACAGCGAAGAAGTAATATTTCCTGATGCCATTTCTACGCGACGCTCCAGAGCTGCAGCAGTATCGACCGCCTTGAAATGGCCGGTAGCATCACGAGTGATTTCTATATTGCGGGCAGGCTTATCGCTGCTTTCAACAATGGTAGTTTGCAGCCATTCCAGTTCACCTTCTTCATTCGTTTTAACGCGTACCGCTTTATCAGTGCGCAATTGCAACAAACTGCGGGCGATGCTGTCAGTTTTGATAAATTTATCTGCATCGTCGTCTTCAACGCCAAGACGCAACAATAAGGCGCTCAAGGTATCGCCGCGACGTACCGTTTCTTCACGCACAAAGTGTTGTTCATTTGCTTCAATAGCAGCAATTTGCTCGTCAAGCTTTGGCAATGGCAATTCTTGCATTAATTTTTTAACTGGCAAATCGGCCGCATCCGGTGCTAAAGGAGCAACCGCTGCAGCACCGATAGCACAGACAGCAAAAAATAACGCAGAGATTGATACGGCACGGGAAACGCGACTAGACCCGAACAACTGCCTTTTGCCAGTAGCGATATGAAGGAATTTATCTATTGGACGCATGCAATAAGTTAAAATTAACTGTTGTTATCGAAAATTCGTGGTCGCTGTCGTGATGAGATGCGGTTTTGAAGCATTACAATAACCGTATGACCCCGTATGAACTCGTTGGCGTCCACAAGCTGCAAATTATTGCGAGTTCATGGTGCGCTTACGTACATATCAACGACAAACAAAGACGGGATTATAAAGCAAGTTAGGCGCGTCCCATCAATTAAACCAACACCAGAATTTGGCAAACGCTGATTATGGATTCAGAATATAAATCCTGACCAGCGCTGTTACAAAAAATGTGATGTAAATTAACTATGACTTCTGTACAAAATACCAACTCCTCCCCTGTATTATTGCCACTTTCAGATGCTGTACAACACGCCCTTGCGGTGACAAAACGCGGTGTTGATGAATTATTAATTGAATCCGAATTTGCGCAAAAATTGGCACGTAGTGAACAATCTGGCAAGCCTTTGCGGATCAAACTCGGTCTCGATCCCACTGCACCAGATTTGCACTTAGGCCACACTGTCGTGCTCAACAAAATGCGTCAGTTGCAAGATCTAGGCCATACCGTGATTTTTTTGATCGGCGATTTCACATCGATGATCGGTGACCCGTCTGGCCGCAATGCAACGCGTCCACCATTGACACGCGAGCAGATTGAAGCGAATGCGCAGACGTATTTCAAGCAAGCGAGTCTGGTATTGGATGCAGCGAAAACTGAAATCCGCTACAACTCAGAATGGTGCGATCCGCTTGGAGCACGCGGCATGATCCAATTGTCATCCAAATACACGGTTGCCCGTATGATGGAGCGTGACGATTTTACTAAACGTTTTAAAGCGGGTACGCCCATTTCAGTGCATGAATTTTTGTATCCGTTAATGCAAGGTTACGATTCCGTCGCTTTACATGCCGATCTGGAACTTGGTGGTACGGACCAGAAATTCAATCTCTTGGTCGGTCGTGAATTGCAAAAAGATTATGGACAAGAACAACAATGTATTCTGACCATGCCTTTGCTGGAAGGTCTGGACGGTGTTGAAAAAATGTCCAAGTCCAAAAACAATTACATCGCCATCACTGAACCAGCAAATACCATGTTTGCAAAAGTCATGAGTATCTCTGATGAGATGATGTGGAAGTACTACGACTTATTGTCATTTACGTCGATCGATCAAATCGCAGGCTACAAAAAAGCGGTTGCCGAAGGTCAGAATCCGCGCGATATCAAGGTCGCTCTGGCGCAAGAAATTGTGGCCCGCTTCCATAGCAAACAAGCAGGTGAAGACGCACTGGCGGATTTTGTGAATCGCTCCAAAGGCGGTATCCCTGACGATATTCCAGAAGTCAGCCTGAACGGTGCACCTGTAGGAATTGCGCAATTACTCAAGCAAGCTAATTTGTGTGCATCGACCTCAGAAGCATTGCGCATGGTAGAACAAGGCGGTGTGCGTGTTGATGGCAATGTCATCAGCGATAAAAGCTTAAAGCTTGATGCCGGTACCTTTGTACTGCAAGTCGGCAAACGTAAATTTGCGCGTGTAACCTTGGCAGCATGATCGCTTTACTGCAACGTGTATCCCAAGCCAGTGTCGTTGTCGATGGAGAAACCATTGGTGAGATTGACGCTGGCTTGATGGTTTTAGTATGTGCAGAGCGCGGTGATACAGAAAAAGAAGCCGATGCTTTACTGACCAAATTACTTGGCTATCGCGTGTTTTCTGACGCTGCTGGCAAGATGAATCTGAGCGTAAAAGATAGTGGTGGCGGTTTATTGCTGGTACCACAATTTACCCTCGCGGCAGATACCAATTCCGGCACCCGCCCATCATTCACTCCTGCAGCACCACCCGATGTCGCCAGAGAATTATTCGGCTATTTTCTAAGACAAGCCCAGCGCCAGCATCCGGTTGTGGCAAGCGGTCGATTTGGCGCTGATATGAAAGTCTCCTTGACCAATGATGGTCCGGTCACGTTTTGGTTAGAAACGAAACGACCCGTATCCCAGAACGCACCGTAATTAACTATAAGAATTAACAATCAGAACACAATGACCGAAATACTCTTAATCCGCCACGGCGAAACCGCCTGGAATGCCATCAAACGCTTACAAGGTCATCTTGATATTCCACTCAATGCGGAAGGCACACGACAAGCGAAAGCCTTAGCCTATGCATTGCAAAATGAAAAATTAGACGCAATTATTTCCAGCGACTTGCAAAGAGCGGTGCAAACTGCGGGAGAAATTGCCCGCTTGCAGGGTCTCAGCACACGCCTCGATGCAGGTTTACGTGAGCGTTGTTTTGGTGGTTTTGAAGGACAACTTTATTGTGACTTGCCACACCTGTTTCCGGTCGAACACGCCGCCTGGCGAGCACATGATCCTGACGCAGAATTTCCACCCGGTGAAAACAAAGGTGAAACGATCCGTCAATTTCATCAGCGCATCATGACGCACATCACCCACTACGCAAAACAATTTGAAGGCAAAAAAATTGCCATCGTCGCCCATGGTGGGGTATTGGAATGCGCTTACCGCGCCGCTAAAAATTTGCCGTTGGATGCGCCACGAGAAGTGACTATCTATAACGCCAGCATTAATCGTTTTAGCTATGATCTGGCTCAATTACAACTAATTTCATGGGGTGACATCGCTCATCTGGATGCGGCTGCGATTGATGAAATTAATGCGGCGTCAAGCAATCCCCAAAAGCATTAATTGACGTGGGCTTCACGTAAAATTACATCTGCCAGAACTGATACTGATATGGCTGCGGCACGTGCAGCCATTCAGCTCGGTTTTGCAATGACTGACCAGCAATACCAGATAATTGACGAGAAAATCCGATCAATACGGCTTCAACATCAAGCTCAAAAGTATCTTCAAAGTATCTTTTTTGCCGAAATGTTATGGCTTATTTTGACGATTATTTTATGCTTCCGACAAAGTGTCTGGTTGCAAAAAAAAATCAGCAAATAGGTATTGACAAAAATTCCCGCAAAATATCATCAGAAGCAAGCAATTTACCCCCATAGTTGAAGATGTTTAGAATTTTCCGTCAAAATCTATCGAAAATGCGCTGCTCATAGAAACATATATTTCTACAAAACAACATAATTTTGCCAAATATTTAGGCAGGTTTCAGGTAGAATAGCGCTTCTCCAAATTTCCCCTAAGCCTCATCGTGCAAATCGGTCCCTACGTCTTGCGTAACAACATTTTTGTTGCTCCTATGGCTGGAGTAACGGATAGGCCATTCCGGCAATTATGCAAAGAATTAGGTGCAGGCTACGCTGTTTCTGAAATGGCAGCCTCAAATCCAAAGTTATGGGAAACCGAAAAATCAACACGTCGTACCAATCACGAAGGTGAAATGGAACCGAAGGCAGTACAGATCGCCGGTGCAGATCCTGTGATGCTGGCCGATTGTGCCAAATTTAATGTTGATAAAGGTGCGCAAATCATCGACATCAATATGGGCTGTCCGGTTAAAAAAGTCTGTAACGCGTGGTGTGGTTCAGCGTTATTGCAGCACGAAAGTCTGGTAGGACAAATTCTGGATGCCGTAGTTAAAGCAGTTGATGTGCCAGTGACGTTGAAGTTCCGGACGGGATGGGACAGAGCGAATAAAAATGCTTTAAATATCGCTCGCATGGCGCAAGCTGCAGGCATTCAGATGTTGACTTTGCACGGACGTACGCGTGCCGATGGTTACAAAGGCGACGCGGAATACGAGACGATCGCTGCCGTCAAGGCATCCGTGACGATTCCTGTCGTTGCAAATGGCGATATCACGACGCCAGAAAAAGCCAAATACGTCTTAGAGGTAACCGGAGCGGACGCCATAATGATAGGCCGCGCAGCACAAGGCCGACCGTGGATTTTTCGAGAAATTGAGCATTACTTACGCACAGGTCAGCACTTACCACCTCCATTGATTAGTGAAGTCAGACATCTGATGGATAGTCATTTAAAAGAACATTATGCTTTTTATGGCGATTATCTTGGTGTACGAACGGCACGAAAGCACATAGGGTGGTACGTACAAGACTTAGTTGATGGTGAGGAATTCCGACAACAAATGAATTTGCTCACCGATTGTGATGAACAATTAGCTGCCGTCAGCCATTTTTTTGATCGTATGGCTGGAGAACGGTTACAATACCGCCCCTTTCAAGAAAAAATGGCCGCTTAAGATAAACACCTGGCAAACACCTGGCAATACCGCTGCGATAGCCAAGCCACACAGTAATAAAAGCGTAGCCTGATCGTCCACCGAACATGGACTTTTTCGCCGCCCGGCATAACCAAACAGTGACAAAAAAATATGAGCAAAGATAGCATTCAAGACGCCGTCCACAAAAACCTGGAAAAGTATTTCCGTGACTTGGGTGAACAACCCGCCTCCAATATTTACGACATGGTTGTATTAGCCGTAGAAAAACCGATGCTTGAAATGGTCATGACACGTGCCGATAGCAATCAATCACAAGCCGCAGACATGTTAGGCATTAACCGCAATACTTTACGTAAAAAATTGCAGCATCACGGTTTACTGTAAAAACACTATGTCAGTTTCTGACACCGATTTCCTTACTCTTTCATTCTCATCATGATCAAACAAGCCCTCATATCCGTCTCAGACAAGACCGGTGTGCTCGAATTTGCACGTGAGTTGTCGGCACTCGGTGTCAAGCTACTCTCCACCGGTGGTACTGCAAAACTGCTAGCCGACAACGGCCTGCCCGTGACTGAAGTCGCTGATTACACTGGTTTTCCGGAAATGCTTGATGGTCGCGTCAAGACCTTGCATCCGAAAGTCCATGGCGGCATTCTGGCGCGTCGTGATTTTCCTGAGCACGTTGCCGCCTTAGAGAAACATGGCATCCCAACGATCGATATGGTGGTCGTGAATTTGTATCCGTTCCAGCAAACAGTCGCAAAAGCAGAATGCTCGCTCGAAGATGCAATTGAAAATATCGATATCGGCGGCCCAACGATGTTGCGGTCTTCAGCAAAAAACCATAAAGACGTGACTGTCATCGTCGATCCTAGCGATTACGCGATCGTCTTGGCGGAAATGAAGTCGAATCAAAACGTTGTCAGCTACGATACCAAATTTACTTTGGCGAAAAAAGTCTTCGCGCACACTGCGCAATACGATGGTGCGATCACCAACTACCTGACCAGCCTTGGTGAAGATAAAGCACATACAACACGTAGCGCGTATCCACAAACATTGAATCTGCATTTCGATAAAGTTCAAGAAATGCGTTACGGTGAAAACCCACATCAATCCGCAGCGTTTTATCGCGATCTGAAAACGGTTGATGGTGCATTAGCGAACTACAAGCAATTACAAGGCAAAGAACTGTCTTACAACAATATTGCGGATGCCGACGCAGCCTGGGAATGCGTTAAATCATTCAATGAATCTGCATGCGTGATCGTTAAACATGCCAATCCTTGTGGCGTAGCCTTAGGCCTGACACCATTTGAGGCTTACACCAAAGCACTGCAAACAGATCCGACTTCTGCGTTCGGCGGCATCATCGCATTCAACCGCGAACTTGATGGCAAAGCAGCAGAAATCGTGGCGAAGCAATTTGTTGAAGTGTTGATTGCACCGTCATTCACTGCTGAAGCAAAAGCGATTTTCGCGGCAAAACAAAACGTTCGTCTCCTGGAAATTGCTTTGGGTAATGCTGTCAATCAATACGATGTCAAACGTGTTGGTGGTGGGTTGTTAGTACAGGCACCGGATGCCAAGAACGTGTTGCAAGAAGAGCTGCGCGTCGTTTCCAGACTGCAACCAAGTCCACAACAAATGGCCGACATGATGTTTGCATGGCGCGTTGCGAAATACGTCAAATCCAATGCGATTGTCTTCTGCGGCAATGGCATGACACTTGGTGTTGGCGCGGGTCAGATGAGTCGCATTGATTCTGCCCGTATCGCTTCGATCAAAGCACAAAATGCGGGTCTGAGCCTGACTGGTTCTGCCGTCGCGTCTGACGCTTTCTTCCCGTTCCGTGATGGTTTGGACGTCGTCGTCGATGCAGGTGCAACATGCGTCATCCACCCAGGTGGTTCCATGCGCGATCAGGAAGTTATTGATGCAGCGGATGAGCGAGGTGTGGTCATGGTTTATACAGGAACACGTCATTTCCGTCATTAATCAGGCTTCATATCAGCTTCAAATCAGCTTCAAATAGGCTTCAAATAAATTGAAAGACATGGCCTCCGGCGCAAACTGGAGGCCATTTTTTTGTGCTTTGAATGAAGATTTGCCGTAGCGACATAGGATTCAGATATCATTAGCCGATCTAATTACACCCACCCATCCAGCTCGCCCAGAAAAAATAACTTCCAATGAGAATATTAGGCATAGACCCCGGCTTACGCACCACCGGTTTCGGGGTCATACAAAAGCAAGGTAACCAACTTACCTACGTCGCCTCTGGCACCATCAAAACCACAGAAGGCTCTTTACCTCAGCGCCTTAAAACCATCCTTGCCAGTGTTTCTGAAGTAGTCAATACCTACCAACCCGACTGCGCTGCGATAGAAATCGTCTTTGTTAACGTCAATCCGCAATCAACTTTACTCCTGGGTCAGGCACGCGGTGCCGCAATTTGCGCATTGGTGGCGGCAGATCTGGCAGTGGCCGAATATACCGCTCTGCAAGTCAAACAAGGCGTCGTGGGGCATGGTCGTGCAAAAAAAGAGCAAGTACAAGATATGGTGCAACGTCTTCTAAAACTATCCGGCAAACCCAGCCCCGATGCGGCCGATGCCTTAGGCGTAGCAATTTGCCATGCGCATAGTGGCGAGGCATTAGCGACGTTAAGTGCAATCGCACCGGAACTGGCGAAAAAAGGTTTACGGGTCAAAGGTGGGCGACTAATAGGCTGATGGAGGGTTGCGTCATAACAATGCATCATTTTTTCGTTTGAACCTTTGTTGCCGCATCCATTGCCTTACAATCCTCCTCGTCAAGTCAGTCAGAATCGTTTATTATCACTGTTTATTCATACAGTACGAAAGCCGTCTCATGATAGGTCGCATCGCAGGCACGCTGATAGAAAAAAATCCACCTCAATTGCTCATTGATTGCCAAGGGGTAGGCTACGAGGTTGATGTTCCCATGAGTACTTTCTACAATTTACCGGCACTCGGTGAAAAAGTCGCACTGCTGACACATTTAGCGATCCGCGAAGATGCTCATGTCTTGTTCGGATTTGGTAGCGCTGAAGAACGTTCGACATTTCGTCAATTAATCAAAATCAGTGGTGTTGGTTCACGCACCGCTCTGGCAATCCTGTCTGGTATGTCGGTAGCAGACTTGTCGCAAGCCATTACCCTGCAAGAAGCAGGCAGACTAACGCGCGTACCAGGTATCGGTAAAAAAACCGCAGAACGCTTGCTGCTTGAGCTCAAGGGCAAATTAGGCGCAGATCTCTTTAGCGGCGGTGTTGCGGTGGCCGCTGGTGATCATAGCGGCGATATTTTAAATGCCTTGTTAGCGCTTGGTTACTCCGATAAAGAAGCGACGATTGCAATGAAATCCGTACCGGCTGGGACTGGCGTTTCAGACGGTATCAAATTGGCTTTAAAAGCGCTCTCCAAAGGTTAAGCGATGAGCATACAAACCGATAATCTGTTTTCTGAACCAACTGAGACTCGAATCATTTCGGCAACACCAGTCTCTTCTAATGAAGAAGCGATTGAGCGAGCCCTCCGCCCGAAGCAACTTGACGAATATGTCGGCCAGGAAAAAATTCGCGCCCAGCTCGAAATTTTCATCACCGCCGCACGCCAACGCAAAGAAGCACTCGATCACACCTTACTGTTTGGACCGCCAGGTTTAGGTAAAACGACGCTGGCACATATTATTGCCCGCGAAATGGGGGTTAATTTACGCCAAACTTCCGGCCCTGTATTAGAACGTGCTGGCGATTTGGCCGCCCTGCTCACCAATCTGGAAGCCAACGACGTCTTATTTATTGACGAAATTCATCGCCTGTCACCCGTCGTTGAAGAAATTTTATATCCGGCGCTTGAAGACTATCAAATCGATATTATGATCGGCGAAGGCCCGGCTGCACGCTCAGTCAAACTTGATTTGCAGCCATTCACGCTAGTAGGAGCGACAACGCGGGCTGGTATGCTCACTAATCCACTACGGGATCGTTTTGGTATCGTGGCCCGTCTCGAATTCTACACTCCAGAACAATTAACCCGTATCGTCACCCGCTCCGCTTCATTACTCAACGCGCCCATCCACGAAGACGGCGCCCGCGAAATTGCCAATCGAGCGCGAGGAACACCGCGTATCGCCAATCGCCTATTGCGGCGCGTCCGTGATTACGCTGAGGTCAAAGGTAATGGCGACATTACCAAAGATATCGCTGATGCGGCACTAAAAATGCTGGATGTGGATACAGTAGGCTTTGATCTGATGGATAGAAAACTGCTAGAAGCGATTTTATTCAAATTTGGTGGTGGCCCAGTCGGTCTGGACAACGTCGCCGCGGCAATTGGCGAAGAGCGCGACACAATTGAGGACGTGCTCGAACCGTACCTCATACAACAAGGCTACCTGCAACGTACGCCGCGTGGGCGGATAGCAACCACATTGGCCTATGAGCATTTTGGCATCAGTGCGCCGAATAACACTTCTAACTTGTAATATTCGCGAAAGAAGCGAGGAAGAAGCGCGAAATTAGCAAGGAATAAGAGAGGCATAAGCCAAGAATATGCGCCCGTCCTTTGTAAATTCGGCAGGTAATTACGTTCGCTTTTCGAATTTATTTCTCCCCTGCTTCAGGCTCTTCGCGAATTGATTGCCCAAGAAAAAAGCACCCGAAGGTGCTTTTTTCTCGTTCTTCACATCAACAGGCTTACGCCTGCGAATGATTAGAATGTATGACGAATACCGAAGTTTGCCAAGTAGTCGCTTGCGCCTTTAGAAGCAGCCAGACCGCCACCATTAACGTTTGCGTCGTTAGATACTTTAGACAAAGAACCGTACAGGTTAGTACGCTTGGACAATGCATGAGTTGCACCGATAGCGTATTGTGTGCTGTTACCGTTAGCAACGTTGTCAGTCAAACGTGCAGCTGTTGCCAAAATTGCGTCAGCTGGTGTCACTGGCACTGTTACGCCAAATGTGAAACCTTTTTGATCGATACTGCCGTCGTCTTTTTTGTCTTTGGAGTAACCAAATGCACCTTTAGCTACGCCGAAGTCGTAAGTTGCGCCAACCAAAATAGATTTCAATGCTACGTCCTTAGCATCGTTAGCTGTGTAATAAACACCACCAACGAACAATGGACCAGCTGCGTATTGAGCGCTAACGCCTAAAGAGCGGTTAGCTGCGTTATCGCCAGCAACTTCACCAGCGCCGTACAATGCCATTGCGCTGAAGCCAGAGATGTCGTTAGATTGATAGCTAACGCTGTTGTTTACGCGCCATGCACTAGCGGACAAGAAACCAAATACACCACCAGTAGATGTGGATGCACCAGCGTGACCGGAAGTGAATCCCAGATCAAATGGGTCAACTGCGTCGAAGAAGTAGAATTGTGGTGTGTATTGACGACCAGCTTTAACTGTACCGAAGTCACCAGTCAAACCAACCCATGATTGACGACCGAATGTCAGGCCACCTTGGGATGCGCCGCTGTCAGCAAGGATACCAGCTTCGATATCAAAAATTGCTTTCAAACCGCCGCCCAGATCTTCAGTACCTTTGAAACCCAGACGTGAACCAGATTGCTCACCGCTGTCGATTGCGTATTTTTTACCAGCGCCGTTGCTTTCAGCTTGGAAAGCCATATCTACAACACCGTAGATAGTTACGTTAGATTGCGCTTGAGCTGCGCCAGAGATAGCTGCCAATACTGACAGAGCGATTAGTGATTTTTTCATTTTTTTCTCCAAAGGATTTGAATACAAAACAACTACATGAAGCACGAGACGGTCTATGCAAACAAAACTACGACGGGTCGTGCTAATACTTAAAACTACTAATTCAGCAAATAAGAAGTTAACGTATTTGACCAAATATGACCGCCCTCAGCCAAGCAAAATCGCGCTTAATGACAGAGGTTGGGCTAAAAATGTCTCGCATTCGCAACGAAAATTATCAAAAAAGTAATTTTTTTGTGCATTTTGTCCAAAAGCAGCTTTCCCGATATTTTTTAAAAGAATTCAAAAAAAGTAATCATGGAAAATAAAAAAATAAAAGCCTCAATATTGAGGCTTTTATATATTGCGAAACTCTCGTTTCGGCAAATTAAATTTAACTTAGAATGAGTGCAAAACACCCACTGCGGAGCGAACAGCTGAGGAATTACCGGCGGCGATGATACCTAAAGCTAAGCTTGTATCTTGCGAATTAGCAGATCCAGCTTTTGCATAAGTCAATGATGCATAGGCTGTTGTGCGCTTACTCAACGCATATTTTCCTAACAGAACATATTGATCAGCCTTACCATCCAACAAACCACCGACATCACCGGAACGCTTCGTATCATAGTAAGCGGCAGTGATCGTTGATTGCTGAGACAGTGAATAATCGACACCTGCACCAATCACGACGATCTTACGTTGATCTGCATTTAAGGCTAAAGTCGCTGAAACAGGGATCAAAATCTTACCGTCGACTTGGGTTTGCGCATAGGTAAAGTTCAGTTTGACTTCTGGTGTTACATAGTATTTCAAACCTAATGCGAGGCCTGACAAAGTTGCATTGCTGGTTGAGTCATTCAATTTAGCGTAAGAAACGGCCGCACCATTTTTGCCATCAGTGAAGAATGCTGAAGCGCCCATATAACGGCTAGCGGCAACATTACCGGCCTGTTCACCCGCACCATACATCAGACCCACACCAAAACCGTTCATGTTTTGGAAAGGCGATACATATTTAATGGAGTTGTCCTGACGCAATGCAGTACCACCCTGGTTGGTACCGAAGCCACCAAACAAAGAACCCGCATTCAATGCACTAAACATCACGTTCGGGTTACTACCGGCATGTGCCAGACCCATAGGATCAGCCAGACCAACGGAGTCCACACCAAGGATGTTGTTACGACCAGCAGTTACCGTACCGAAGTCACCAGAGAGACCTACCCATGACAAACGATCGAACAATGATGTGCCGCTACCAGCCTGCGTGAATGAATTCCCGCCAAACCCAGCACCAGCAGCGCCAGTATCATTCGCGAGTGTACCTTCCAAATTGAAGATGGCTTTTGTACCGCCGCCAAGATCTTCGCTACCTTTGATACCCCAGCGCGATGTCAACAATTGACCTGCATCGAGAGTCAGTTTGTTACCGCCAGTCGCAGTTTGATTGGTGTTATACATCACCGCAGCATCAATAATGCCGTAGACGGTAACGTTCGATTGTGCGGATGCGCTAGCAGCAAATGCACTCAGTACAGCAAATGCGATCAGTGATTTTTTCATTGTGTCAGTCTCCAAATTTTTCAGGTAAGCCGTTTATGGAAGGAACTCTAGGTGGTTCATTTTCATTAGGTGTAGCAATCAAGCAAAACTTCGAAACCTATCGATTCTGAAGCTAGTGCTGATTGAATCAAACTAGTTGAATTTGAGCAAAGCAAATTTACGAACGATCGTATTTAAACGAATAAAATGTGGCGAACCCACAACAAACTTAAAATTTCAAAATCAAGGTAAAAAATATTTACACAAAATTTAGCATCACCTTAAGGTAGCTCAATTTCAAGCCCACTATGACAAGCAGCGAACTGTTCTACAATAGCAAGAATTACAGCCATTTCAAGTCTCACTATGCCTTTACCTCATCCTGATCGCCTGCTATTGGCATTTGATCGTGCTCTGCGTACCGTTTCTGCACAGGCAAAAAGTTCACGCCCGAATCCCGCTGCGCACATCACGACTGAAAATTTGACTGAAAAAGAGCAGCAGCACAGTGCAGGTCTCATGCGTGTGAATCATGTTGGCGAAATTTGCGCACAGGCACTATACGATGCGCAAAGCAGCTTTTCGCACACGCCCGTGGTCACACATCAGCTACAGCATTCGTGCATCGAGGAAGAAGACCATCTGGCCTGGACAGCCCATAGGCTAAAGGAACTCAACTCGCACACCAGCTTCATGAATCCTCTTTGGTATGCAGGTGCCTATGCTTGTGGCGTCATTGCAGCAAAATGCGGCGACGCAGCAAGTCTCGGCTTTGTGGTTGAAACCGAACGTCAGGTGGAAGCGCACCTCGCCAGTCATTTGCAAGCACTGCCTTTGAATGACAGTAAGTCACGAGCAATCGTCGAGCAAATGCGCGTCGATGAAATCGCTCACGGTGCGGCAGCGCAGGCACTTGGCGCCAGCAAACTACCGTTACCCGTACGGGTAGGTATGCAATGCATGGCAAAGATCATGACAACGACGGCGTATTACATATAGACAATAAGGACACTATGTCTGACGCCGAAGAATCCTGTTGCGCATCAAGGCTGTGCGTAAAGAGACTTGGATTAATCAGTCTAATAACGTCTTGGATGTTGAACGACATTCTTTTGCAATCTTAATATGAGATTGCGAGATTGCGAGATTGCGAGATTGCGGGATTGTGTTATCACAGTTTATCAAACGCGCTCATCCCAGCTTTTCTCCCGCTCGCGGGAGAAAAGTTAAAGCGGATGACCTGGGATATAAACCAAGGCATTAGCAATGAGCAATATTTATTGCTCACGAACCCAAACTTGCGAACGTCCCAAAAATGGGGTGCCGATATAGCCCCGAACGTTGAGTTTTTTGTAATTTTCTACAGGAGTGATTTTGCTACTGTAGAGTTTGCCGTTGGCGGGGTCAAGAATTTTGCCACCCGTATATTCATCACCATTTTTTTTCAAACCAAACAATATCGTCATACCGATAATAGGCTGATCCTTATTAACACCTTCGCACTTATCGCATTTCGGATTTTTATCCGCATCTGCTTCGACAAATAAGCGTTCAATTTTTCCTTGTAGCTCACCGCCGGTTTCTGTAATCCGGATCAAGGCTTTTGGCTTGCCTGTTTTGTCATCAATGTTTTTCCACAAGCCAACTGGTGAATCTTCCGCGTGAGCGAGTGGCGCGAGCGCGATAGAGAAGAGGATGGCGATCAGACTGATTTTTTTCATGTTGTCTCCGAAGTTAATGTCATATTGTTCTTCTGCCCAAACAGATCCAACGAAATCAGATCAGATAAGTGCTAAATGAAAATTAATTGTACGTGGTGAAGTGAACCACCACGTACAAAATTTTAGAGCATGTACTTTAACAACGGTCGCAATACCAATCAGGCGACGGGCAGTTTTGTAAATTGCTCACGCAGTTTAGCCAAAGTTGCCGAGAAATTAGTGACTCGCTCTTTCTCTTGCGCAACGACTGCAGCGGGCGCACGCGCTACAAAACTTTCATTATTCAACTTCACTTCCGCCTTGGCAATCTCGGTGTCGAGACGTGTGATTTCTTTGGTCAGACGTTCACGTTCAGCCGCGACGTCAATCTCTACTTTTAACATCAGCTTAGATTCACCGATGATCGAGACTGGAGCAGGAGATTCCGGCAAACTGTCTACCACACCAACTTCAGACAATTTAGCTAAGGCTTGCAGGTACGGTGCAAAAGATTGCAGGCGCACTTTATCCTCTGCGTTTGCCGCTTGCAATAGCAACGGTACGCGTAGTGCAGGCGACAATTGCATTTCACCGCGCAGGTTACGGCACGCATCGGTCATGGTTTTTAAAGCATGCATCCATGCTTCAGAGGCTTCATCAATATTCGCTGAGACGGCGATTGGATATGGCTGCACCATAATAGAGTCGCCAGCTGGGTTAAGTTGCTTCCCTGCCAATGGAGCGACCGTTTGCCATAAAGCTTCCGTCACAAACGGAATTACCGGGTGTGCCAAGCGCAATGTAACTTCCAACACGCGCAATAAAGTGCGACGAGTTGCACGCTGTTGTGCTGGTGTACCGTGTTGAACCTGAACCTTAGATACTTCCAGATACCAGTCGCAATACTCATCCCACACAAATTTGTAGATAGCGGACGCGATATTATCGAACCGATATTCAGCAAAACCTTTTTCTATTTCTGCTTCCGTACGTTGCAAGGTAGAAATGATCCATTTATCGGCTTGCGAATAGTCGAGATCAGCATCAGTAATATCAGCGCCAAAACCACAATCTTTACCTTCGGTATTCATCAACACGAAGCGTGTAGCGTTCCACAATTTATTGCAGAAATTACGATAACCTTCACAACGTGCCAAATCAAAATTAATGTTTCGTCCTAACGACGCATAGCTCGCCATTGTGAAACGAATAGCATCTGTGCCATACGCCTGAATGCCGTCAGCGAACTCTTTGCGGGTCGCTTTCTCGATCGCGGCAGCTTGCTTAGGATTCATCAAGCCTGACGTGCGTTTTGCCACCAAGTCATCCACTTTGATACCATCAATCAAATCGATAGGGTCAAGGGTGTTACCTTTAGATTTGGACATTTTTTGTCCGGTAGAATCCCGCACTAAGCCATGTACATACACGGTATTGAAAGGAATTTTTCCGGTGAAGTGCGTTGTCATCATGACCATACGCGCAACCCAGAAGAAAATGATATCGAAGCCCGTTACCAGCACGGAGGATGGCAGGAAGTGTTTCATGTCTGGCGTTTCTTCTGGCCAGCCCATCGTCGAAAACGGCACTAAAGCAGAGGAAAACCAAGTATCGAGCACGTCATCATCACGTTTCAATGTACCCGTGTAACCAGCCGCTGCTGCTTTGGCCTTAGCTTCTGCTTCATTACGAGCAACGAAAACTTCACCGTTATCGCCATACCATGCCGGAATTTGATGACCCCACCATAATTGGCGTGAAATACACCAGTCCTGGATATTGTTGAGCCATTGGTTATAGGTATTGGTCCAGTTTTCTGGAACAAATTTGATTTCACCGTTGGCGACTTTTTCAAGTGCCACTTCAGCAATGGATTTTCCTGGGAAATGTGTTCCTTCAGGCGCTGGTTTGCTCATCGCCATAAACCACTGATCGGTCAGCATCGGTTCGATAATCGTATTTGTGCGGTCACCGCGTGGCACCATTAATTTATGCGGCTTTACTTCCGCCAGCAAACCTTGCGCATCTAAGTCGGCGATGATTTGTTTACGTGCAACAAAACGATCCATACCTTGATAGGCAACTGGTGCGTTGTCGTTAATTTTGGCGTCCAAAGTCATGATAGAAATCAATGGCAGAGCATGGCGCTGACCAACGGCATAATCGTTCAAGTCATGGGCTGGCGTAATTTTGACGCAGCCAGTTCCAAATTCTTTGTCAACATAACTATCCGCAATGATGGGGACTTCGCGATCGGTCAGCGGCAATTTCAACATCTTGCCAACAAGATGTACATAACGCTCGTCCGTCGGATCTACCGCAACCGCAACGTCACCAAGCAAAGTTTCTGGACGTGTAGTGGCGACGGTCAGATGACCACTGCCATCTGCAAACGGATAGCGGATATTCCACATGAAGCCGTCTTCTTCTTCCGACACCACTTCCAGATCAGAAACTGCCGTACCCAGCACCGGATCCCAGTGAACAAGACGCTTGCCTCGGTAGATCAATCCTTGTTCGACTAAGCGAACAAACACCTCAGTCACCGCTGTAGAGCGTTCAGCATCCATCGTGAAATATTCACGATCCCAGTCGGCTGACGCGCCCATACGGCGCATTTGACCGGTAATAGTGGAGCCGGATTTTTCTTTCCATTCCCAGACTTTTTCTAAAAATTTCTCACGACCAAGATCATGGCGCGATATTTTTTGCGCATCTAACTGGCGCTCAACCACGATTTGCGTCGCAATACCAGCGTGATCTGTACCAGGAATCCACGCCGTATTATGACCACGCATGCGGTAGTAACGGGTCAAACCATCCATGATCGTCTGATTGAATGCATGCCCCATGTGCAACGTTCCAGTGACATTTGGGGGTGGCAACAAGATAGAAAACGACGGTTTGCCATCGTCCATGCTGGCAGCAAAATAGCCGCGTTGTTCCCATTCAGAGCGCCATTGTTGCTCGATTGCTGCCGGTTCGAAAGACTTCGCTAGTTCCATGATGATCTGTTAGTTAGTGTGCTAAACCGTTGATTATAAATGACAGGGGGGGTATTGACGCCGCTATCGCCGGGCATTTAGGGTAAAAAGTACCGATAGCTGTGTATGTTTTGCTACTTTTTTAAAGGAAAAACTTGCATTTGCTGCCAATTTTTTCGCTTTGCGCATATAGTGTCAGGATGCAACTCGTAATTATCCTCGTCCAATAATTGCCTGATAATTGTTTAACAATTGCCCACAATTACCCAATTTAATGCCACATTGATAACTATGCTCAACCAAAAGTTGCGGTCTATCTTCCGTTTTGGCATGTATGCATTTCTAGGAATGCTGTTGCATGGGAATGTCGCGCTTGCCGCTGAAACGGCCGATGAGGCGGTCGCAAAAGAGCAAATAACGGCCATACAAACATTGGGCGACAGCGATAACACGGAAGCGTTGAAACGTCTGCTGAGTATTAAACAAAAGCAAACATCTGCGACGCCACTCCAGGTTCGCCTAGACACGGTCAAAGTACTGGTCGATCTTTACTATGACGCTGGAAAAATCAAATCCAGCACCGCCGCGATCAATGAATTTCTGACACTTGCAACAGCAGGAAACGATACTAACGGTATTGCTATTGCCCAGATCATGGCCATATACCAATTGATAGACGCGGGAAAACTGCAAGAAGCTTTAAATAAGCTTAATGGCATCAACGACAGCCTGGCGCCAACTGCATCTGCTGAAGTAAAAATGCGCCTCAATAGTGCTTTTGGTAGCGTCTATTTTTTACTTGGGAACTTTGATTCCTCACTCAAAAATTTTCTTGATGCGTTAAAACTCACCGATGATTTGGCGACACGCCAGCTTCAGAGCCGCATACAACGACTGGATGCCATCGCGAAGTTATATATTGCCATGAAGGATCCTATGAAGGCACTGGCAACCATTGATGAAGCCTTCAAAATTTCACCGTTAGCACGTGCACCAAAAACCTATGCATCATTGAACATCAGTCAAGGTATCGCCTACGCCAATTTAAAAGAAAATGAGAAATCGGTCAGCGCCTATGAAAATGCCCTGAAAATTTCGCAAGATGCAGGAATGCTCACCAGTGAAGTGATTTGCCTGATCAACATCAGCGATCACTATCTGATCGTGAACGACTATAAAAAAGCAGAGGATTTTGCCAGGCAGAGTCTGGCGCGTGCAGAGACCTTAGGAGATAAGCCATCCATTGACATTGCGAAGGTCAACCTGGGTCTTGCATTCGCTGGACAAGGACGGGTTGCGGCTGGCGTCGAGTTAGTCAATGGCGTAATCAATGCGTACATAGCATCGGGTCAGAAGACAGATGCCGAAGGGATTATCGGTGAGCTTGCGAATATGTATGAACGGGCTGGCATGTACAAAGAAGCCTTGGCGACGTTACGTCAGCAGCAAAAATTAAGTGACGAGTTATTCCGTTCAGATCGCTCCAAAACCGTGGCTCAATTGCAGGAACAATTTAATGCCAAGCAAAGGCAAAAGCAAATTGAATTACTGGGGAAAGAAAATGCCTTAAAGGATGCTGACATCCGCAATCATCACCTGCAGCAAGTCATCACGCTGCTTGGCGCCTTGGTGACAGTGATGGTCGGTATCTTCATTTTCTTGTTGTATCGCCGCGTCCAAAGAGCAAATCAAGAGTTGCGCGAAGCCAATACGCAGTTAGAGTTCCACGCAATCCATGATCCATTAACAGGTTTATACAACCGTCGTTCGTTTGTCGAACTCATGAAAACGCGGACAGCACAAGTTGAAGCAGACCGTCGCGAAGCGAGGGAGGGAAATCCTGATTGCCTGATCCTGCTCGACATCGATCACTTCAAGCAGATTAATGATACCTGGGGACATGCTGCCGGGGACGCAGTCTTGGCGCAGGTCGCACAACGTTTACGCAAAGCTGTCCGTGATACAGATATGGTGTTACGTTGGGGCGGCGAAGAATTTTTAGTTTATTCACCCAAATCCAATCCATCACAAGTGGCGGGTCTCGTAGAACGGGTGCTGCAATCGGTCGGTGAAACCAGTATTTCCGTTGGCGACCACGACATACAAGTCACGATGACAGCAGGTTTTATTTCTTTGCCATTTTCGGATATTCCTGAAGAAGACCTGAATTGGGAAAAAGCCTTACAGATTGCCGATATGGCCTTGTACCTTGGTAAAGCCAATGGACGAAACCGTGCGTACGGGGTCGCCAAAGTGTTGGTTGATGCGGCCTCCGCATTGCCATTTTTTGAAGAAGATCTGGCAGCAGCCGTGAGTTCGGGTATCGTGGAATTGATTGAAGTACAGGGTCCACCAAAACTTGAATTGCCACGATCCAAATAAAATAACGTAGCGCAGGTCACTCAGTCCGATCAGTCCGTCAGTAAGATCAGTACGTCATTTAGCAAATTAATCCTACCCACACAATGCAATCAGCGCCCCCGTTTTTGGTCGGACAGGTGCAATCCACGCGGTCAGTTTGAGCGACCCTTCTTCATTTTTTTTCTATGAACACCAAGTTGGTTATATAATGCCGCCACGACAGCAGTGATGTGAAAAATTCACGACTGCCAAGTAAACAATGCTAGGGGTCCTGATATCGAAGTTTGGTATCGGGTGAGAAATACCCTCGAACCTGATCTGGATAATGCCAGCGAAGGGAAGCCGCTAAAAATCGTGCCTGTGTCATTTCTTATTTCCCTGACATACGCGCATCGTATTTTTAACAACTCCTTTGCTGGCTCCATGCCAACAAGCAAAGGAGCCAAAATTAATGAATGCCAATCCCAAATTTCTGTCCGCCACGGCGACAGTTGACCAAGCCGCTATTGCGCCGCTGCCAAATTCTCGTAAAGTTTATGTACAAGGAAGTCGCCCCGACATCCGTGTGCCTATGCGTGAAATCAGTCAATCTGATACGCCAGCCTCTTTCGGTGCTGAAAAAAATCCCCCCATCTATGTCTATGATACGTCAGGGCCTTATACGGATCCCAATGTCAGTATTGATATTCGCTCTGGGTTAACCTCTGTACGCGGTGCCTGGATTGCGGAACGTAATGATACTGAGGAATTATCTGGCCCAAGCTCAACATACGGGCAAGAAAGGCTGAACGACCCGCAATTGGCTGAGTTGCGCTTTAATCTGAAGCGTTTGCCACGGCGCGCCAAAGCAGGCAAAAACGTCTCGCAAATGCACTATGCACGCCAGGGCATTATCACGCCAGAGATGGAGTACATTGCAATTCGCGAAAACCTACAACGCAAAGAATATTTAGCCAACTTAAAAGCCTCTGGTCCTATGGGACATAAGCTGGCAGAGATGATGGGTCGTCAACATCCGGGGCAATCATTTGGCGCATCCATACCGACAGAAATTACACCGGAATTTGTTCGCTCTGAAGTGGCACGCGGTCGCGCGATTATTCCGGCCAATATCAATCACCCAGAAGTTGAACCGATGATTATCGGCCGCAATTTTTTGGTCAAAATTAACGCCAATATCGGCAACTCCGCAGTGACCTCTTCTATCGGTGAAGAAGTCGAAAAAATGACATGGGCAATTCGATGGGGTGGCGATAACGTGATGGATTTGTCAACCGGCAAACACATCCATGAAACACGTGAATGGATCATTCGCAACTCCCCCGTACCTATCGGTACTGTGCCTATCTATCAAGCACTAGAAAAGGTCAACGGTAAAGCCGAAGATCTGACCTGGGAAATATTCAGAGACACATTAATTGAACAAGCGGAACAGGGAGTTGACTATTTTACGATCCATGCTGGCGTGCGTCTGCAATACGTGCCGCTGACAGCAAAACGCATGACTGGCATCGTTTCGCGTGGAGGTTCGATTATGGCGAAGTGGTGTTTAGCGCACCATAAGGAAAGCTTTTTATACGAACATTTCGAGGACATTTGCGAGATCATGAAGGCCTATGACGTGTCGTTCAGTCTGGGCGACGGTTTGCGCCCGGGGTCAATCTACGATGCCAACGATGAAGCGCAATTGGGTGAACTGAAAACCTTGGGGGAACTGACGCAAATCGCCTGGAAACACAACGTCCAAGTGATGATCGAAGGCCCTGGTCATGTACCGATGCACCTGATCAAAGAAAACATGGATCTGCAATTAGAGCAGTGTCACGAAGCGCCGTTTTATACGCTGGGACCATTGACGACCGATATTGCACCAGGTTACGACCACATCACGTCAGGCATTGGTGCCGCCCAAATCGGCTGGTATGGCACGGCGATGTTGTGCTACGTAACACCAAAAGAGCATCTGGGTTTGCCAAATAAAGTCGACGTTAAAGACGGCATCATCACCTACAAAATCGCGGCACACGCTGCCGATTTAGCAAAGGGACATCCGGGCGCACAAATTCGTGACAATGCCTTATCCAAAGCACGTTTTGAATTCCGCTGGGAAGACCAATTCAACATCGGCCTTGATCCAGATAAAGCACGCGAATTTCACGATGAAACTTTACCCAAAGATTCCGCCAAAGTGGCGCATTTTTGCTCGATGTGCGGTCCCCATTTTTGCTCCATGAAAATCACACAAGAAGTTCGTGAATATGCAGCGAATCAAGGAATTACAGAAATCGCAGCCTTAAAGCAAGGCATGCAAATTAAGGCGATAGAGTTTGTGAAAAACGGTGCTGAAATTTACCGCAAACAGTAATTGCTCCCATCAACATGGTTACAAATATCGCAAAACATATCGCTGAACATATCGCTGAACATATCGCTACGAACATTGAATTAAACGGTAGCGTTTATCAAGTCACGTCAGGGAACACGATTGACGATCTGATTGGCTTACTTGATCTACGCGAAAAAAATATCGCGGTGGCCGTGAATCGACAGATTATTCCTCGTAGTCAATGGGAAAGTCAGTCCTTACAAAGCAACGACAAGGTGGACGTGGTGCGTGCCATCGGCGGCGGTTAAGTCCAGCTGCAAATCAATGTCTGGATGTCGCCGTGTGACTGAAAGTTCCGATTGCACGGCGCAACCTATGCAATTGAAGCCTATGCAATTGAAGCCTACGCAATTGAAGCCTACGTAATCACAGCCTATGTAATCACAGCCTGTGTAATAGCAGTCAATGTATATGAAAAGGAATAAAAAATGCAAACCCCAGAAGGCCTCACCATTGCTGGAAAAACTTATCGCTCACGCCTATTGGTTGGCAGCGGAAAGTACAAAGATTTAGAACAAACCCGTCTGGCAACCGAAGCGTCCGGTGCTGAAATTATTACGGTCGCAATTCGTCGTGTCAATATTGGGCAAGACCCCAATGCACCAAGTCTACTCGATGTTGTTCCACCGTCAAAATATACGATTTTGCCAAATTCTGCTGGTTGTTATAACGCAGAAGACGCGGTTTATACATTGCAATTAGGTCGTGAACTATTGGGTGGACATAAGCTCTGCAAACTTGAAGTATTGGGCGATGAAAAAACCTTATTTCCGAATATGCCTGAGACCTTGAAGGCGGCAAAAATTTTGGTCAATGATGGCTTTGATGTGATGGTGTATTGCAGTGACGATCCTATCCAGGCGAAGATGTTAGAAGACATTGGTTGCGTCGCTGTGATGCCATTAGCGTCGTTGATCGGTTCTGGGATGGGAATTTTGAATCCATGGAACTTATCGCTGATCATTGAGCAAGCCAAGGTACCGGTGTTAGTGGATGCCGGTGTCGGCACCGCTTCCGATGCCGCCATCGCCATGGAGTTAGGCTGCGATGGCGTATTGATGAACACCGCCATTGCTGGCGCGCGTGATCCTATCCGCATGGCGCGGGCAATGGGTTTGGCGGTGGAGGCTGGACGAGATGCATTTTTAGCAGGACGCATGCCACGCAAGTTTGCCGCATCCCCGTCGTCACCAATGGCTGGGCGTATCGTTTAATGAAAACCAGACAACGTCCTTGCGTCTTAGTCTTTGCTGGTCACGATCCGAGCGGTGGAGCGGGCATTCAAGCTGATATTGAAGCAATCGCTGCGCAAGGTGCCCATGCCTTACCGGTGATTACCGCGCTCACTGTGCAGGACAATGATCATGCGTATGCCGTACATGCAGTGGACGCACAAATCATCTTACAACAAGCGATGACTTTGGTCGCTAAAATGCCCATTAGTGTCGTCAAGATTGGGATCGTTGCGCATAAAAAAAATGCTGCGGCGATTGCCAGTTTTATTCTTAAATTGCGCCAACAACAGTCTGATCTGCAAATCATCGTCGATCCTGTCCTTGGCAGTGGTCATGGTGATGCTTTGTCGCTCGATGATGCGGTGGCTGCGATCCAGCCTTTGCTGGCGGTCGCCACGCTCATCACACCTAATCTGCCAGAATTATCACGTCTGGCACCATCTTCTCAAGGCTACGTGGCACAAGCACAGCAACTACTGCAAGCCACTGCCTCAGATGTGTTGGTAAAAGGGGGGCATGGCACCGAAGATACAGTGAAGAACATCTGGTACCAGCGCCAGCAGTTGCAAGCATCAAAAGAATGGTTATGGCCGAGGCTGGCGGGAGAATTTCATGGCAGCGGTTGCACCCTCGCCTCTGCCATCGCTGGCCGCCTGGCCGTAGGTGAATCATTGGCGAACGCCTTGGATCACGCGCAAAAATATACCCAACAATGTCTGGAGCAGGCCTACGCAATTGCTGTTGGTCAGCTCATTCCACAACGACATATTTAATACATCCATAAATTCAATGCTATGACAATCAACAACTTACGTGGGCTGTACATTGTTACCCCTGATTGGGATGATACAGAGAAGCTCATCCTTGTGACCGGGCAGGCACTCAAAGGTGGTGCTAACATCGTTCAGTATCGCCACAAAACGGCAAACAACGATCTGCGCAGACAGCAAGCACGGTCTTTGCAAGCACTATGCCGTGACTATCAAAAACCTTTCATCATTAACGATCATCTGGATTTATTTTTGGAACTTGATGCGGATGGCTTGCATGTGGGCGGTCTGGATATCTCGGTGGCGCAGGCACGCAGCGCTATTGGCGCTAATAAAATCTTAGGCGCCTCCTGTTATGGCGACATCGAGCTGGCACGCAACGCGGTCAGCTGCGGTGCAAGTTATATCGCGTTTGGCGGATTTTATCCGTCACGAATAAAAAAATATGCGGTAACAACGGCATCGACAATCGTGTCCGATGCAGGCGCGCAATTTCAATTACCAAAAGTCGTCATTGGTGGAATGACTTTAGAAAATTGTCGGCCGCTGGTGCAACATGGCGCAGAAATGGTCGCAGTGATCAGTAGCGTATATATGGCAGATGATCCGCAGAGAGCCGCACAAGAATTTTCAGCCTTGTTTTTAGAGCCATGACAGTCCAAGTTCACAAAACCTTGCCAGCGATATCAGATAAGCAGCGAACCACCGGATAGGATCACAAAGTATCTTATTGACAATTAATCGATGTCAATCAGGTAATGCAGGCAGAGCAATTTTGCAATGACGACAAGCGCAACGTCGTCGCTCGTAACAACATCGATACTACATCGATAACTACATCGATCACAGCACCGATAACAGCCCAGCGGCAGCGCACTCCCGTATAATCGAGGTATGCAAAATTTACTCCATAACTTAAATCCCGAGCAGCTTGCCGCTGTGACTCTGCCAGCGCAGTCAGCGCTGATTTTGGCTGGTGCTGGCTCTGGCAAAACAAGGGTGCTGACCACCCGTATTGCGTGGCTCATACAAACGGGGCAAGTATCGCCTGGCGGTATTTTGGCGGTGACGTTTACCAATAAAGCCGCTAAAGAGATGATGTCGCGTCTCTCGGCGATGTTGCCGATCAATACACGCGGCATGTGGATAGGCACGTTTCATGGCTTATGCAACCGCCTGCTGCGCGCCCACCACCGCGATGCGGGTTTGCCGCAGACGTTTCAAATTTTAGATTCCGGCGATCAACTGTCGTTTATTAAACGCTTATTGAAAGCGAACAATATTGACGATGAGAAATTTCCACCTAAGACCCTGATGTATTTCATTAATAGCGCCAAAGATCAGGGATTACGCGCGGCCCAGGTCGATGCCTACGATGATTTCAATCGCAAGATGGTGGGCTTATATGATCTGTACGATGCCCAATGCCAACGCGAAGGAGTAGTCGATTTTGCAGAGTTATTGCTGCGGACTTATGAATTATTAAGCCGTAATCAGCCCTTGCGTGAGCACTATCAGGAACGCTTCCGCCATGTATTGGTTGATGAGTTTCAAGATACCAACGATTTGCAATACAAATGGCTAAAACTCATGGCGGGTGCTGGCAACCGCCGCGCCGGTGCAGTGTTTGCAGTCGGTGATGACGATCAAAGTATTTACGCGTTCCGTGGCGCAAATGTTGGCAATATGTCGGCATTTGAGCGTGAATTTGAAGTTAAAAATCTGATTAAGCTGGAACAAAATTATCGTTCCCATGGCCATATCTTAGATAGCGCCAACATCCTGATTGCCAATAACAGCAAGCGTCTCGGCAAGAATCTTCGTACTGATGCAGGGCATGGCGAATTAGTCAGAGTCATGGAAGCCAGTAGCGATATTCAAGAGGCCAACTGGATCATCGAAGAAGCAAAGAATTTGATACGCGAAGGTTCTTTGCGTAGTGAAATCGCGATTTTGTATCGGTCAAACGCACAATCACGCGTCATTGAACATGCGCTGTTCACGGCAAACATTCCATATCGTGTGTACGGCGGACAACGCTTCTTTGAACGTGCCGAAATCAAACATGCGATTGCGTATTTGCAACTGATGGACAATCCACATAATGATTCGGCTTTTTTACGTGTCGTGAATTTTCCAACACGTGGTATCGGCGCCAGATCGATTGAACAGCTACAAGATGCAGCAAAGCAACAAGGAAGCTCATTGTATGCAGCGGTTCGTCATGTCGGCGGCAAAGCTGGGGCATCGCTCGCTAATTTTGTGAAATTAATTGAAGGTGCACGCTTCGAAACACAAAATTTGCCGTTGCCAGAAATGGTCAAAATCGTTCTCGATCTGAGCACGCTGATGACACATTATCAAACTGAAAAAGAAGGCGCTGACCGTATAGAAAACTTGGAACAATTGGTCAATGCAGCAACCTTATTTGTGTCAGAAGAAGGCTTTGGCAAAGAAGCGCCCGCATTTAGCGGCCCCGCCAGTAGTGCGGCAGTTTTGTTAGATAACGGTGATGGCACAACCATCATCGATGCTGATGCAGCGCTACCAACGTTGATGTCGCCGCTCTCCGCATTTTTATCACATGCCTCGTTGGAAGCGGGCGATAATCAGGCGCAGGCTGGACAAGACGCGATGCAATTAATGACCGTGCATTCGGCCAAAGGTCTGGAATTTGATGCGGTGTTTATCACAGGCTTGGAAGAAGGCCTGTTCCCCCATGAAAATAGCGCGCAAGAAGAATCTGGCGTTGAAGAAGAGCGACGATTGATGTATGTCGCGATCACACGTGCACGTCAGCGTTTGTACCTCAGTTTCTCGCAAACCCGAATGTTGCATGGACAAACCCGCTACAACATGCGTTCACGCTTTTTTGATGAATTGCCAGAAAACTCATTGAAATGGCTGTCACCTAAAATCCAACCTAGCTGGTTTGGTCAAAGCAAAAAATCAGCATGGGATGACGCACCGATTGATGAATCCAATCGGATCGCACAACAAATCACCAAGCAAAGTTCGGCGATGACATGGCGTATCGGCCAAGGTGTGATGCATCCTAAGTTTGGTGAGGGGGTGATTGTAAATATTGAAGGCAGCGGACCGAACGCCAGAGCACATATTAATTTTGGACAATTCGGCATGAAATTACTCGATTTGAGCGTTGCTAAGCTGGAAAAAATTTAACGCAAAAAGGCTCTTTTGACGCCTGTGTAACGTTACGCAGGCAATCACTGTGCTTTGTAAGTGTTCGCAGCTTATTTTGGGATCGGAATCGTTGACATCACATCGTCAAATGTCGATGTCGATGTCGAATCATTGCGGTTTTGCTGACCGTAAAAAAAAGGATCGTCGATGGTAACAGATCAACTATTGCAATACATTGGTGCCGGGCTGTTTGCCCTTGCCGTCATACATACATTTTCTACAAAATACTTTTTAGATCTCGCCCATCGTAGTCGTCATCACGCCGGCTTGTGGCATTTGTTGGGAGAAGTCGAGGTCGTGTTTGGTTTTTGGGCACTCATATTGGTGGCGGTGATTGGCATTCTGTACAGCCATCATCACGCCATCGACTATCTGGATGCGCTCAATTTTAATGAACCGCTATTTGTGTTTGTCATTTTAGTGATGGCCGGAACACGTCCTGTGCTGTGGACAGTCAAAGAAATCGTGGCCCGCATTGCACGGATCTTGCCATTTTCAGATCAATTATCGGCCTATTTACTATGTCTGACTCTGGTTCCTCTCCTAGGCTCTTTTATTACTGAACCTGCGGCAATGACGTTAGCAGCTTTAATGTTACGCGAACGTTTTTATAAAAAATCTATTTCAACGCGCATGAAATACATGACGCTGGGTGCCTTATTTGTGAATGTGTCAATTGGCGGTGTACTCACGCCTTTTGCCGCCCCACCAGTATTGATGGTAGCTGAAAAATGGGGTTGGGATATTGCCTTTATGAGCAGCAACTTCGGCTGGAAAGCAGCGTGTGCCGTAGTGATTAATGGCCTGTTGTTGACGGTCTGGTTTAAACGCGAACTTCTTAGCTTGCCATCAGAAGAAAAGCAACAAACTGCGCCGCGAATGCCAGTTCCAGTGATAGCAATTCATCTTTCATTTCTGGCATTAACAGTCTGTTTTGCGCATTATCCGGTCGTTTTTTTGGGCTTGTTTTTGTTTTTTCTGGGATTTACCGAAGCCTACCAACGCTTTCAGGATAGGCTAATGCTCAGAGAAGGCCTGTTGGTTGCATTTTTTCTGGCGGGGTTGGTCGTTTTAGGTGGAATGCAGCAATGGTGGCTGCAACCGATACTGGCAGGTTTAAATAATCTCGTACTATTTTTCGGGGCGATGTCACTCACTGCGATTACGGATAATGCTGCACTGACTTATCTGGGTTCTCTCGTCAGCGGCTTATCCGAGGGCGCGAAATACGCTTTAGTCGCCGGGGCTGTAACAGGTGGCGGATTGACGGTCATTGCGAATGCACCAAATCCCGCCGGCTATGCGATTTTGAAAGAGTGTTTTGATGAAGGCACGATTAGTCCGACTGGATTGACCTTGGCTGCATTGATACCGACAGCCGTATCTGCTTTCTTCTTCCTGGTGTTTTAGTTTTAATTTTAGCCTTGCAGCAGAGTAGCAGCTTCCGCTTATCAGCTTATCAGCTTGCCAGCGCCAATGGTATGAAAATGGGGGCAACTGCCCCCTGCCTCAGCCCAAAACCGCACAAAGCGGAGCGGCGCCAATACTAAGAACGAATCGCCTTAAAAACTATGTCCGACTTTAATCACTGCCAGATTGGCGCCCGGATTTGGGTGTTTAATCGCACCATTTGAAAAATGCTGCACCTTGAGTGCCAGATCCCAACCATTATCAAAGACGTAGCCAACACCTAAATGATCGCCAAACTGAAACGCTGTTGAAAATTGACGATTATTGTTGCTGTAGATATGCGAAAACAAATGAAAGCCAATCGCCGCTTCACCGTATAGGCCTTTTCGGCTGTTGCTCTGGAACCGGAACACCGGTGTAATACCAATATCAGTAATGTTTTGCGTCTCGTTAGGAATGCCCTTATACGCATTATTGCGCCATTGGGTCAGGGTTGCATCCCAGTAGCCGCCAATAAACGTGCCATTGGACTTATACCACTCATTATCCCAATTCCATTGGGCGCCAGCCCTGACAAATTGAGAACGATTACCGGTGGCGACCTCGCCCGACACAGAATCAATTGCTGCTGCGTTCAAATGAACAAGCACCAAGCCTAAACCCGCTAACAAAAGCTTTTTATTTAAGATTTTCATGTTTTTCGTCTACATTTATCAAGACATCAGCATTAAAGAATACCATAATTTCGATAGACGTAATGACGACGAGCTTCATTGAAAAACAATATCCTGCAATTAAATCTTGGTAACAACAACGATCATGAACAATACAGAAAAAATCGCCTTTTTGGGTACAGGCTTAATGGGACTGCCAATGGCAACGCGCTTGTTGCAGGCCGGATATGCCGTCAACGTATGGAATCGCACCAGAGAAAAAGCTGAACCTCTATCGCTATTGGGGGCACACGTTGCTGACTCGGCCAGCGCAGCCCTCACCTTTGCTGATGGTTCAGCAGATATCATCATCACTATGCTCGATGCCGGCCCTATTGTTGAGTTAGTCTTGATGGAAATTTTACCTTCGCTTAAAGCGGGATGCATCGTGATTGATATGAGTTCCACCAAACAATCAGAGGCACAAAATTTTCATGCTTTGCTGGAAAAATACAACATCAATTTTGTCGACGCGCCAGTGTCAGGCGGCGTGATCGGTGCACAAACGGGCAAGCTGGCAATTATGGCGGGTGGCAGCGAAAAGAATTTTTCAGAAGTACAAGCAGTATTGTCAGTCTTGGGGCATCCAACCCATGTGGGTGTTGCCGGTACAGGGCAATTAGCAAAATTATGTAATCAACTCATCGTCGGTGGCACCATCAATATCGTCGCCGAAGCCCTGTTGTTAGCACAAGCGGGCGGCGCCGATCCGGTTGCAGTACGACAAGCCTTGCGCGGCGGTTTTGCAGAAAGCCGTATTCTCGAAGTGCATGGTCAGCGCATGCTTGATCGCACCTTTATTCCGGGTGGACAAGTCAAATCGCAGGCGAAAGATATGAATAATATTATGGATGCTGCGCAAATTTTTCAGTTGAATTTACCTTTAACTACCCAGGCAACTGCTATTTTTCAACAACTGGTGGCCAGTCACGCCAGCGCAGATCATTCAGCGGCATTACTTGAACTGGAAAAATGTAATCCGGGTACACGTTTAGGTAAACAGGACAATCAATTTTCATAAGCATCGTCTAAGATTGACTATGACGATTTAAGCGCAGATAAGCCTAAATAGTCATAGTCAACCTTGTTGAACTTTATTGATCCTATTTAACTTTATTCAACCTTATTCAACCTTATGTGGATTTGCTGATGTGACCTTTTCCACCAAGGCTTTTTTGGCTAACCAATCCGAAGCAACGGGCGTCAAGTGACCGTAATCCCAACTGGTAATACCAAGTTTTCTATCTGATCCCAAATAAATCAAACAACCGTCAGCATTACAAAAAACATCCATCAAACTGACAAATGTAACCTCGGAATCGGCAGGAAATCTTTCTTTAAGTTCACGGTCGAGAGTCGCCAAATCTTGGTTAACACCAAACCAGGTTCGCTGCTTACCATAATCTCGCCAAAAATTTCGAACGACCAATTTGGGCAAGTCCTGCTTCCAATGAGGAGACGGCCCCGTAAAGATGACTTTTTTTATTCCCATTGCTTTCAAGCTTTTTGTCATCAATTTCATTTTTTCTAATGAATGATCGGTGTTTTGGGCAACAATAACGACATCGGGCATAGTCTTAGCAATAGTCTGCAACGTAAACCAATTAGACTGCTGACAATAATTCGTGGAAGAAGTAAACTTGATCTCTGGATCAGGTACACAACCTGAGCTTACACCTAGTAATATTTGCCAATTTTCAGGCAAATTATTGACTAAGCCATCCACTAACATTTGCGCGTGAGAGTCCCCCCAAACTAATACCGCATGATCTTGGCTCACATTGCGCGTATAACAGCTACTAGCGATCGACTTACGCGGAACCAGTGTCGCATGACCTTTGCGGTACTGGTCGATATCGTAAAAATCGCAATCAGCACGAAATTTCCGCTGCATATCAGTACGTTCAAAATATTTCCAATCTGGTAGTGAATTTTCAAAATAATTTAAATAGTCGCTCCTGCTAATCTCAATGGGATTATTTTTGAAAAATCCCTCGCGTTGACAACCCGATATACCAAAGAACGCGATTGCCGCCATGCCAACCAACAGTAACAACGCCTTTTTATTAACGTTGTATGCGACCCGAAACGGCTTCTCGATCAAAGCAAAAGTAAACCACGAAAGAAACACACAAACCAATATCGTAGCGCCTATATCAAATGTTGAAACGTTCGTCTTGATAATTCGTAAAAACGACAATGCTGGCCAATGCCAAAGATATAGCGGATAACTAATTAGTCCGACCCAGACCATTATTTTATTGCTTAAAACTTTTGTATTTAGCCATGCATCCCGTCCAGCAGAAACGGTTAAAACAGCACCAACTACGGGAATCAAAGCCCAATACCCAGGAAACTCACTGCCTTCATTTATGGTGAACAATCCCCCAACAATCAGAAATAAACCCACCACGGAACATAAATTTTTATCCCGTCGAAAACTATCTGGCGCATGTAACGTCAGATAGGCTAATGCTCCGCCCGCCATTAACTCCCAAAATCGGGATATCGGGAGGTAAAAATCTGCTGTAGGATTTACTTTTGCTAAATATAGATTAGCTAAGAATGAAATGACGCCAATGACAGTAGTAATTAAGAGAAAATTCCATTTTTTTCGCCAAACAAAAGCGAGAAATAAAGGCCAAAAAATATAAAACTGCTCCTCGATTGCAAGGCTCCAAAGATGAAGCAAGGGTTTTGTCGTCGCGTCATTATCAAAATAGCCGCCCTCATTGAATAGCGTGAAATTTTGAACAAATAATGCGCCTGAAGCAGTGTGTTTACATAGCTGTTTAAATTCGTCGTTGAATAGCGAAAACCAACCGAGACTTAAAACAGTGAGTAAAACAAAAATTAATGCGGGGAAAATTCGTTTTATACGCCGGACGTAAAACTCGCGAATACTAAACCGGTCATGCTCTAAGCTAGAAAAAATAATGCTTGATATTAAATATCCTGAAATAACGAAGAAGATATCAACACCGATGAATCCCCCTGGAAGAGCGCTTGGAAATGCATGAAAAATCACCACCGAAAGTATTGCGATAGTACGCAGTCCATCAATATCTGGCCGATATTTGGTGTGAATAGCTTTAGAAAATTGGAGACTCATTATTCGT
Source organism: Undibacterium sp. SXout20W (assembly GCF_049340285.1). Taxonomy (NCBI): domain Bacteria; kingdom Pseudomonadati; phylum Pseudomonadota; class Betaproteobacteria; order Burkholderiales; family Oxalobacteraceae; genus Undibacterium; species Undibacterium sp. SXout20W. The sequence goes on from NZ_JBMPPH010000014.1 coordinate 76,075, forward strand.
TTTTATAAATAATTCCACTGACATAAGTAAAGAACATTTGGATTGACACACCTTCGTTGATACACCTTAGAATCTATCGTCGAATGTTCAATAATGATCAAGCGCATTAGCATTAATATCCGCCATACCTCTATCTATGAATCTCGACAAGCCACCCATTACGTGCATAAGAGATGGGGATAGGATTCTAGGCACTATTTGGAACGTGGCAGTGTTACCGCTAAGATAAATAAATTCAACGTCCGCATGAGTGTCTTATGTATCAATTTTTTTTGACATAAACCCCTTAGCCGCTCTCGTCGTGATAGACGCTCAAAATCGGCTAAAAAATCGATTGTTAGCGCACTACCTAGTGGAATTTTTTTGATTTTTTCACGAAATGCTTTGGCCTGTTTACTTGCAGCGAGCAGACGTTGCGCCTCAAGTGCAAACTGCGTCATAGGTCTTGAAAAAATTTGTCGATAATATTGTGTCGGCGCGCCAATTTGATTATTTTCATGCTGCCGATACAAAATAGTTGGTGTCTCAATATAGGCGACCCTCCCGATTACACTAGCGATCAGTATCAACCACCAATCGTGAACAATGGCTTCTGCAGGCAACGGCAGCGCAATCTCTAACAATTTCCGATTGACGATCATCGTGCAGCCAGCTGCAACATTGGAAAGAAAAATATTGGGTATGGATTGAAAATTCTTAGGATTAATATTTTGCGACTTGAAAAACGACGGATGTGTAATCTCAAGTTCACTATTGGTGACTGCTAAATCTGAAAAAACGAGCAATGGCACATCAGATCCTGAGTCACGCTCTAATTCCAATAACTTTTGTAACGACATTTGTATTTTCTCATCTAGCCAAATGTCGTCTTGGTCTGAAAGCATTACATAATCTGCCGTTGTGTGAGCTAATGCGTTACCAAAGTTTTTGACGACGCCGCGTAGGCTATTTAAATACAACTTAACATTCGGGTGCTCTGATGCAATCTCAGAAACGATCGTCGCCGTTTGGTCAGTCGACATATTATCCGAAACAATAATAGATCCCAGAGCAAAACCTGCAAGCTCGATACGATTAGAAAGTATGGATCCGATTTGGTCGCGAATAAATTTTTCACCGTTATATGAAGCCAGTGCAATATCGATCGTAGGCATGATTAAAATATAAAATGACCTTGTGTTTATCCAACAAAAACATACCCTTGATTATCGTATGATCAGTAGATCTAGCGTATCAATGGCGCTGCTTTAGAAAGAATTTTCGGTAACAATCGAAGGTGAAGCGTGTTATGCCTACACCGGCATAGGCAGTAGCAACCAATGGTAGCAATAGCCATCGCTTTAGGCCGCTATCCCAACGATGAAATGTGAATGCCTGCATTCTCAAAATGAAATGATAAACGCCCTGAATATCGTGCATAGCTAATAACCTGGCGCGGTATGAGCTTTCCACAATTTTTTTCAAATTATTAACTGCGGATGCACTGCTTTCATGCACTCGGTATTTAGCAACAGGAACGTTGATGAACTTTAAGGATTGCTCCGATGCAAGCTTGTAGTAAAGTTGCATATCCTCACAGTAGATACTCAAATTGAGGACGGACGTACCGTCGGGATTAAGCAATGCCTGACGTCGACTCATCAGAACAGAACCATAAATATTCCAACGGAATATCAACTCACCAAGCAGTGTGCGCTGATCCGCTAATGCAGCTGTACTACTACGTGCACCGAGCTCGGAAATAGCACTCTTACCAAATGGTATGCCCTCGCTATCAATAGGAATTGCATCACCAAAAACAGCCATCACTTGAGGATCAGAAAATACTTTTAAACGTGCAGAAACGGCGCCTTCTAAAAGTACATCATCACTGGCAAGTATCAATATAAATTCGCCCTGACTACGACGGATGAGTTTATCAAATGTCTTTACAATTCCAGCGTTTGTTTGTTTTTCAAAAAAAATATTGACGAATTTATCGCCGTGCTTTTTTTTCCATTCCGAAGCAATTTCAAATCCATGATCGACCGATCCGTCATCAATCAAAAGTAACTCTAGTCGTAGATTACCTTGAACAAGGATACTGTCTAAACATTCTTCAACATAATGTTCATGATTATAAAGTGGAACAAGTATCGATATCAGGGGGCTGGTTTCTGTATTAAACACGACTCGCACTCACTTGAAAATTTCTGGCTAAATTTCTTACCAGGAAAAACATAGCACACCAATAAAAACAATAGTTCACGGCGTAGGCAATTGACACGCCAACCAGACCATACTGAGCGACAAGTATTCTGGTCAATAGATAAAACGACAATGCAAAGACGCATTCAGTAATAACAAACGCTTTCACCATTGCCCGACCCAACATCACATAACTTAAAATCCATGAACCGATTTTAATAACATCACCTGAGAGCTGCCAAAAAAATAAATCACGCATAGGGCGAAATGCATTTGAAAATAGACTATCAATAATGAAATCGCGTAAAAAATACATTGTGCAAGCACCGCAGATAACAACCGGCAAAGCAAATTTATATACTTTTAAGATTTCCGTTTTCAACTCTTTTGCAGAAACGATTTCTGCTAACCTTGGCAGGTAATAAATCGATAAGGTTGTGGTTACCAGCATCAAATATATTTCACTGATTTTCCATGATGCCTGCCAATAACCAGCGTTTTCTGGACTCAGCGAAACCGAGAGAAAATCACGCACAAATATATAAGTGAATGGTGCCGCAAGTGCTGACGTGAGCCCCATCAGTCCAAATCCCATGAGTTCATTTAACACGGGCTTTTGTATTTTTCCAAACAAGTATTGCAACCGAAACCATGGCCGCCTAACGACGATGGCGGCAGTCCCTATCAGCAAGACAGCGGGGCTGATTGCTAAGGCAATTAAGGCACCCTTTAATCCCCACAGATAAGTCAGAAACCCAATCGAACACAAACTGATAATACTGCCAAGAATGTTGGAAGCGACATAAATACCAACTTCTTTCTTACCATTGATGATAGCCAGTAAAATATTGTTTGCGGCAATCCCTGGCAACGCGATGATCGCCCAAATGAAACCGTTCCCCAGTTCTTGTCTTTGCAATAAATGCACAGACAACCAATCACCACCGACAAGCAAGACCGTTGCAATAAATGCGGTTACGATCAGCGTTAGTTGGAAAGCTGTCTGCCATATCCAATGCTGACGAACTGTGTCGTCAAAATTTTCTGCAGTTCCTTTGGTGACACCTGGCGCTACGATACCCCCGGCCAAGTTGGAAATAATGGCAAGAACATTTTGAAACTGTCCGATGGCGGCATAACCGGCAGGTCCTACATACACCGCTAATATTTTATTAAGTAATACTGCGGAGCCGACCTTTACAGCAACCGCGACACCGTTTAACAGACTTGTTTTAACTAGACTCATTGATTTATCTTGGTAATCACAAAATCAATTTGACTTGTACTCATATGTGGGCCGATGGGAATACTTAATACTTCTTTTGCCATCTTCTCAGCAAGCGGCAAACGACCAGCGCCTATGTTTAGCGATGCGTATGCTTGTTGCAAATGCGGCGGTATCGGATAATGGATCAATGTTGGCACTCCAGCATTTGACCAGCATTGCTGCATGGCGTCCCGGTCTTTGCAGGCAACAACAAATAAATGCCATGACGGATTCGCCCATTCAGGAACGAATGGCAGTGAAAATCCTTTTGGGGTCAGCTCAGCCATGTAGCGCTGCGCGATTGTTGTACGGCGTAAATTCCAGGCATCTAAATGCAATAATTTAACGCGCAAGATAGCTGCTTGTATCGGATCTAAGCGGCTATTAACCCCTTGGACTTCATTGACATATTTCACCCGAGAACCATAGTTACGCAACACTCTGATACGGTCAGCCAGTTCTGGGTCATTCGTGGTTACTGCGCCGCCATCACCGATTGCCCCCAGATTTTTACCAGGGTAAAAACTCCAGGTAACTACATCGCCGTGTGCGCCGATGCGACGATCTTTATAACGAGCTCCGTGCGCTTGTGCGGCATCTTCTAAAACACGTAATCCGTACTTTTTAGCTAATGCAAGAATCGGATCTAAATCGGCTGGCTGTCCATACAAATGAACGGGCAAAATTACACGGGTACGGGAGGTAATCGCTGCTTCGATTTTCGATACGTCGATATTATATGTTCGCGGATCTGGTTCTACCGGTACCGGGGTAGCCCCACATTGGCTCACGGCAAGCCAGGTGGCAACAAAAGTATTGCTTGGAACAATGACCTCATCACCAGGACCGACGTCCATCGCTCTGAGAGCCAAATTCAATGCATCCAAACCATTTGCCACACCAACACATTCTTTCGCATCGCAATAGCGTGCAAACTCTTCCTCAAATGCCTCGACCTCAGGACCGTGAATATAGTACCCACTCGCCAGTACTCGTTCAACGGCAAGATCGATATCTGATTTTAATTCTGTGTAAGCTGCTTTCAAATCCAAAAAAGTAACGCTCATTTAGTCACTCCGCGTGCTGCGAGATATTCATCGTAATCCCTGTAATAGTCATTTTCATCGTAGCAATTTGAAGCGAGAACCATACAAACCGAGCCAGAAGAAAAATTGTCTAGCTCGCGCCAAATCATAGGACAGACGTATAAACCATTGTAAGACCGACTTAAATGCACGCGCTTTTTGTGATATCCATCGTCTAATAAAACATCAAAACTGCCTGACATAGCGATAATCAATTGATATAAATCTTTATGTGCATGCCCACCACGTTCCGCCCCACCAGGGACGTCATAAAGGTAATAGACCCTTTTGATATCAAAAGGAATATGATTATTCCCTTCAATAAAGGTCAAATTGCCACGTGGATCGGAAATTTTAGGCAATGTAATGACGTTACAAGTGTCGAGTGTGAATTTACTTTGAGGCATTTTTTTCCGTTCTTTACTACAATCTGTACATTCTATTAAATGGCGCTGGAGTTATCGCCTCACGAAGGCAGATCGGTCAATATATTTATATAAATACGAATATGTACAATGATGCTTGTTTATTTACACAGCAACTATGGGATTAGCTCAAATCCTTTAGCCATTGGGTCACAACATCCTCAGGGTAACCGCGGTGAAAATGCTTGCGCCAAGGATATGCGCTGGCACCAGATCCATCTTTTAATTTCACTTTTGAAGTTTCACAAATATATTTAGCCGGTGAGCCGCCAACGACAGTATCAGCATCCACATCGCGAGATACCGAACTGTGCGCTGCGACCAGCGCACCTGTTTTGACCGTGACGCCAGGCAATATAATAGACATGGTCGCGATCGCTGCAAAATCTTCGATGTTCGCACCAAGCATTGTTTCACTAGGGGGATGAGGATCGTTAGTCAGCACAACATACGGAAAAATCCAGACAAAGTTACCAATTGTCGAGTGTTGACCTATGTGTACATTGCTGTGAAACCTTACGTAATCGCCAATAGTGCAATGTCCCTGTATATCGCTGAGCGTGCCAATTTGGAGATTTTCACCTGCCTTCGTTTTTTCCCTTACGGTGACGCGGTGCCCTGTCACCAACCGATCACCAAATTCCGAACCTTCATAAAAAATACTATGCGATCTGATTAAGCTATCCGTCCCAATAATCAATGGCCTACCCTCAGCAAGACGCGATGGGAATCCGATTTCACAGTGCGAACCGATCGATGTACCTGCCTTCAAAATGACATTCTCATGGACAATAGAATACGGGCCTATCGTTACATTATCTGCAATATCCGCCAAAGGAGATACGATGGCTGTCTCATGAATCATTTGTTTCTTTCCAACTTTAATAGTGAAAATTTTATAAAATAAATAAAATTATGAGCGGCTTGAGCTCTAGCGAAGCCGATCTAAATTTGTCTTCTTATTGTCTTCTTAAGTAAGACACATATTGGGGGATTTGATGGTCTTATTCAAACTTCCGCAACGACGCGTGCATGGTCAGATCCGCACACCAATAAACAAGGTCAGAATCACCATTCTCACCATTCAAATTTTGCATGGTAAAACCATAACCAACTATTCAGGACAAGATCATTTGTGTCATTTTTTCCTGTTCAACCTGACAAATATAAAATGACCTCTATTTGCCAAGCAAAGAAGGCAAGAACGAGCAATCAAACTAATCTAGTGAAATTTTACTAGCTTTTGTCATTCAACTGGCTAATTTCAGGCCAATTTAGGACTAATACGACTTTAGCATCTTGAATGTTGATCTTGCATCAAAATAATATGGATGTGGGGTTGGCCAACGCTCCAACAGGAATTCCTCCCTGTAGACAAATACATTTTCGACACTCAGCGTCAAAAAGCTTGCCTTGAAAACATTTAGACGATAGCATCGACTGCTGGAACACTGTCATCATTAAAAAGAACGACCATGCTTTTTTACGATTCGTTCGGGCAAAAAATAGCACATATATACAGAAATACAGAACAACAATCAGAGACGAGGAAAACTATGGATAAGTTTTGGCTTAAATCCTACCCAGAAGGAATGCCTGCAGAAATTGATGTGACACAATATCAATCGCTGGTGCAGTTATTAGATGAAGCATTCAAAAAATATGCCGCTCGCGATGCCTATGCTTGTATGGGTAAGACGCTGACGTATGCACAACTAGATGCAATGTCTGCGCAAATTGCGACCTGGTTACAAAGCCGCGGTTTAAAACAAGGCGCGCGTGTTGCCATCATGCTACCGAATATACTGCAATACCCTGTCGTCATGGCGGGCATTTTGCGTGCTGGCTACGCAGTGGTGAACGTAAATCCCTTGTACACGCCGCGCGAGTTGGAACATCAATTAACAGATTCTGGCGCTGAAGCGATTTTTATCCTGGAGAATTTCGCAACCACCTTAGAACATGTGATCGCCAAAACTGCAGTAAAACATGTGGTGGTGGCAAGCATGGGTGATTTGCTGGGCGCGCTCAAAGGGACGCTGGTCAATCTGGTCGTTCGTAAAATCAAAAAAATGGTACCGGCATTTCATTTGCCGACTGCCTTACGTTTCAATCAGGTGTTGTCTGCGGCACGTCAATTGACCCTGAAGCCGGTTGAGACCAAGCACAGCGATGTCGCTTTTCTGCAATACACCGGCGGGACAACCGGCGTGTCTAAGGGTGCAACGCTGACGCACCGTAATGTCGTCGCGAACGTTTTACAAAACGATGCGTGGTTGTCGCCAAGTATGGCGGGTCATGAAGATGAATCGAAGGTAATCGTGTGTGCGTTGCCGCTGTATCACATCTTTGCCTTAACGGTCTGTAGCTTGTTGGGTACCCGTATTGGCGCGACAAATTTGCTGATTCCGAATCCGCGCGATATCCCGGGTTTTGTCAAAGAGCTGAGCAACTACAAAATCAATGTTTTTCCAGCCGTTAATACTTTATATAACGGACTGTTAAACAATCCTGATTTTGCTAAATTGGATTTTTCTGCGCTGCAAATTTGTAGTGGCGGCGGTATGGCGGTACAGAAAGCGGTTGCCGACAGATGGCTTAAAGTGACGGGTTGTGCGATCGCAGAGGGTTATGGTTTGTCTGAAACTTCACCGGTGGCAACCGCCAATCTGGCCAATACGAAGGAATTTTCCGGCACCATCGGTATGCCAATTCCTTCCACAGAAATTCTGATTCTGGACGATGATGGCAATCCTGTACCACTCGGCCATCCGGGCGAAATCGCCATTCGCGGGCCACAAGTGATGGTCGGCTATTGGAATCGCCCCGACGAAACGGCGAAATCCATGACACCCGATGGCTTCTTCAAAACAGGTGACATTGGGATTATGGATTTCCGTGGTTACACAACGATTGTAGATCGCAAAAAAGACATGATTCTGGTTTCTGGTTTCAATGTTTACCCGAATGAAATCGAGGGCGTGGTGGCCTTGCATCCTGGCGTGTTGGAATGTGCGTGCATTGGCGTACCTGATGCCAATTCCGGTGAAGCCGTAAAATTGTTTGTGGTACGCAAAGACCCTAACCTGACCGTTGATCAGCTCATGGATTATTGCAAAGAGCAATTTACTGCCTACAAAAAACCGAAGTACATTGAATTCCGCATGGAATTGCCAAAAACCAATGTGGGCAAAATTTTACGCCGCGAATTGCGCGATGAGAAAAAAGTAGCTTAAGCGATTAAAAATATACTCCCCCTCTTTTTTATAAAAATCACCTATTTATCAACATGAATTAAGTGGTGATTTTATATACCAGGCAGGAGTATATTAAAAGCGGTGATAAAAATGGAAGGCTATATGCCTTCCATTTTCATTGTTGGGATCATAAAACAATGTCCAATAAGGAGATTATTTGGATAGCCTGGGATAGCTTGGGATAGCTTGGGATAGCTTGGGATAGCTTGGGATAGCTTGGGATAGCTTGGGATAACCTGGGATAGACTCGGAAAGCAATACCTACAAAAAATCACACATGCAGCAAGATTAATCTGCAAACATCAAGCAGTCACAACGCCTGTTTTACCATCTTCGACGATAAAACTTTGCAAGGTTGTGATACCTGAATCGGCCTTCAACACGTCATCCAACGCAACAAAATGGGTCAACATTTTTTTCTCAGAAATTTCCATCAACATAAAGCCACGCTTGTCGCTGCGGCCATATTTAATGTGGTGATTTCGTGCGAGGATTTGCTCCGTACTACTTTGCGGGCGTGAATCAGAAGTCAGCGACGTACCGCAGAATTCGGTCGCCAATATCGGATTACCAGGCGAAGCTTTAGCATCAAAATCGCGCTTCAGATTCGTTGCATAAAAAGTATGTACATCCCCTGAGATAACGACAGGATTTGCCGGTTGATGCTTCTGGATATCATCAAATAAACGGCGGCGTCCCGCTGGGCAACCATCCCACCCATCTGTCCAGAATTTGGCTTGTGGAGAATTGCTGTCTGCACCAAGGTCACATTGCGCCATCAAGGTTTGTTGGGTCAGAATATTCCATTTTGCTTGCGACGTGGCAAAACCGCGTGCTAACCATTGCTCTTGCTCAACACCCAATAAGGTTCGAGTCGGATCTCTTAAATCGCTGCATTCAGCGCGACTAACGATGCTGGAACCACCCTGCCCGGCTTTGACGCAAGGCTGGTAAGAACGGTATTGACGGTCGTCAACGACATGAAAACGTGCAAGCCGTCCCCAATCGTAGCGATCATAAATACGCATGCGGGCAAACTGTTCTGGTGTGGTAGTGACTTGTTGCAAACGTACCGGCATATGTTCATAGAAAGCCTGGTATGCCGCCGCCCTGCGCTGCAAGAAGTTCGGATCTAAGCGCTCATCACGGTCGTTTCCATAATCATTGCTTACCTCGTGATCGTCCCAGGTAACGATCCATGGTGCGGCGTGATGTGCCTCTTGCAACAAAGGATCGGTCTTGTATTGCGCATAACGGGCGCGATACTCATCAAGCGTAAAACTTTCTATATCCCGATGCCTGGGTCGTAGCGGATGCTTGGTATCGTACGGTCCCCATTCGTAAATATAATCGCCGAGAAATGCCACCAAATCGGGGGCTGCCTGGGCAATGTGATGATGCGCGGCATATTCCCCAAACTCCCAATGCTGACAAGACGCGACTGCTAGTTTTAAATTACTGCCTTGGGCATCAATCGCCGGCGCGGTGCGCGTGCGCCCCTGTGGGCTGACTGCATCGCCAAATATAAAGCGATACCAATACCAACGATCCGGGCGCAAATCAGTCACATCGACATGCACGCTATGCGCCAATTCAGGCAAAGCAAACGCGTCCCCTTTTCCTACAATGCGTTTAAACGCGTCGTCTTCAGCAATTTCCCAGCGGACTTTATAGGCAACGGGCGGCAACAATAAAGAATTTAACGCACCCGGTAACAAGCGCGTCCACAGCACCACACTGTCTTGTCGTGGAGAACCGGATGCAACGCCCAGCGTAAATGGATACGCAGACGTGCCGGCAGGCAGTTTGTCCGCGGCATAAGCGGGAAACGCCTGCGCGAGTGCCGCCAACGAACCCAGTTGCAGAGTACGCTGCAAAAATTGACGACGAGACCCCATATCAAATTGCCGACGAGATTGCCTCTAAAGGCGGTATTTGACGTGGCTTGCGGTCATCTCCCGTTGCAACATAGGTTAATGTGGCCTCGGTGACTTTGACGGTGTCGGCTTGCAAACGGTTACGCTCCGCATAGACTTCAACCGCGATGGTGATCGACGTATTACCGACCTTCACCACTTCTGCATAAAAAGACAACAAATCACCGACAAACACTGGTTGTTTAAATAAAAAGGAATTGACCGCAATGGTTGCCACCCGACCATTGGCGCGCCGCGCCGCCGGAATCGCCCCCGCGATATCGACCTGCGCCATAATCCAACCACCAAACACGTCGCCATGGACATTCGCATCTGAAGGCATCGGCATCACGCGCAAAGTTGGCATGTGGGGAGGCAAAGTGGATTGGGATAGGTTAGACATCGTCATCTTTCAAAATCATAAAATAGGTAAATACTGCAAAAACTGTTCCCGCTGAGCACCAAAAGAAACATGCTGTGCACAGACTGCGCGCAGGTGTTCCGGCGAAGAGTTACAATCTACAGATAAATCATGGCTGAGCTCGCTACTCGTTACTTATTAATCGTTTCTCATTAAGCGTTACTCATTAAGCGTTACTCATTAGCGTTATGTGATATTCGATATTCGATATCGTTGCATCCCAAGATATCCATCACCTTACACCAATCGATACCAGCTTGAGTATAAGTAGAACCTTGGATATGAAACGACAGCGATCACCAGCAGATCTGACATCATAAACTACTTAGACGAAAGACTCTCAGGATGCGCAATCGCAGAGATACTGCCGCTGGCACTGTTCCCCCCGCTTCACCAGCAAATCCGCAACGTAGTGATTGGGCAACAATCAAAACGCTACTGCCCTATTTGTGGGCATATAAGTTACGGGTTTTATTAGCACTTTCGCTCTTAGTTGGTGCAAAACTTGCCTTGGTTGGCGTGCCATTGGTTTTAAAAAAATTAGTCGATAGCATGACCGTCAGCGCCAGTCATCCTGCGGTGATGGTGGTGTTGCCGGTCAGTCTGATTATTGCCTATGGTGCCTTACGCTTATCGACCACGGTATTTACCGAATTACGTGAATTCGTTTTTGCCAAAGTGACACAAAGAGCAGTGCGCACGATCGCGCTTCAGGTATTCCGCCATTTACATGCTTTGTCTTTACGTTTTCATCTGAATCGCCAAACCGGTGGCGTAACACGTGACATCGAACGTGGAACGCGCGCCGTATCCTCGTTAGTATCGTATGCCTTGTTTAGTATCGTCCCGACTTTATTAGAAATCACGCTGGTCTTAATTTACCTGAGTACACATTACGACAAATGGTTCAGCATCATTACCTTTGTCGCGCTGACGACGTATATTGCATTCACTATTTCTGTCACGGAATGGCGTACGCATTTTCGCCGCACCATGAATGATCTTGATTCCAAAGCCAGTACCAAAGCCATTGACTCTTTACTGAATTACGAGACCGTCAAATATTTTGGCAACGAGGAATACGAAGCACAACGCTATGATCAAGGTCTGAAAAATTACGAAACGGCAGCAGTCAAATCGCAAAGCAGTTTGTCGATGTTAAACACCGGGCAATCAATGATCATTGCAACGGCGGTGACACTGATTTTATGGCGTGCAACGCAGGGCGTGATCGATGGAACTATGACGATTGGTGATCTGGTGCTGGTCAATTCTTTCATGCTGCAATTGTACGTACCGTTGAATTTTCTTGGTGTGTTATATCGCGAAATTAAACAGAGTTTTGCCGATATGGAAAAACTTTTTTCCTTACTCGATCAGAATCAGGAGATTGCTGATCCAAGCGATGCGCAACCACTCAATATAAAACATCAAGCGGGCGGCGAAATCGTTTTTAAGCATGTTGATTTTAGCTACGAAAGCAAGCGACAGATTTTGTTTGATGTCGACTTTACGATTGCCGCAGGAACCACGACGGCGGTGGTCGGACATAGCGGTTCTGGCAAGTCAACCTTGTCGCGTTTACTGTTCCGTTTTTATGATATTCAAGGTGGAACGATCAGCATTGATGGCCAGGATTTACGCCACGTAACCCAAGCCTCTGTGCGTGCAGCTATAGGCATCGTGCCACAAGATACCGTGCTGTTTAACGACACGATTGAATACAATATCGGTTATGGCAAGCCTGGTGCGACAAAGGATGAAATTATCGCCGTTGCCAAGGCAGCGTATATCCATGAATTTATTGAATCGCTGCCTGACGGTTATCAATCCATGGTCGGCGAACGTGGCTTAAAATTATCCGGTGGTGAAAAACAGCGTGTGGCTATTGCGCGTACTTTACTCAAAAATCCATCGATCCTCATTTTTGATGAAGCGACTTCTGCGTTGGATTCACGTTCAGAACAAATGATACAAGCACAATTGAAAGAGATTGCCCGCAGTCGGACTAGTCTTGTGATTGCCCATCGCTTATCAACGATCGTCGACGCGCATCAAATTTTGGTCATGGACAAAGGTCAGATTATTGAACGCGGTACCCATCAGGAATTACTCAACCAGCAAGGCGCTTATGCACAGATGTGGGAACGCCAGCAAACAGGCGCATCTGAATCTGAGGCGGGTGAGGCATCGGACGATAGCGAATTACAGGTCGCAGAGGTGTAAATGGAAACCAAGTGGTTAGAAGATTTTGTCTCTTTAGCTGAAACCAATAGCTTCAGCCGATCTGCTGAATTGCGACACGTGACACAGCCTGCGTTTTCACGCCGCATCCAATCCTTAGAAGCTTGGTTGGGTAGTGATTTGATTGACCGTACATCGTATCCAACACGCTTAACGCACGCCGGCGAAGTATTTTATGAACAAGCGATTGCGATGTTGGGGCAAATCAATAACGCGCGCGCTTTGTTACGTGGCAAACGCACCAGCACCCAGACCACCATCGATTTTGCGGTACCTCATACTTTATCGCTGACTTATGTTCCACGCTGGCTCACAGATCTGGAATCCGCGTTCGGTGAAATTCACAGCCGCCTGTTAGCGTTGAATGTGCATGATGCCGTCATGACTTTGGTTGAAGGGGGCTGTGATTTATTACTGTGTTATCACCATCCGCGTCAACCCTTACTGCTCGATAGCAGTCAATACGACATGATCAGCATGGGTAAGGAAGCGCTACGCGCCTACACCCGTTGCGACAAACATGGGCATCCTGATTTACGCTTACCAGGAAGCGAAGAGGTACCGTTACCATTTTTGGCCTACGCCAATAATGCCTATCTGGGGCGCATGGTTGATCTGATTTTGAACGATGCAGATACGCCGCTGCACCTCGAAAAATGCTATGAAACGGATATGGCAGAAGGGTTGAAAATGATGGCATTAGAAGGTCGTGGCATTGCGTTCTTGCCAGAGTCTGCCGTCACTCGCGAGATCAAACAAAAGCAGTTGGCGCGCGCTGATGATGGTACTGGCGCATGGGAAGTCAACATGGAAATCCGCTTGTATCGAGAGCGTCCATCGCTGCAACGCCCCGGCAAAATGATCGTCTCCCGTTTATGGGATTATCTATCGCAGCTACAGGCGACGGAAAATAAAAAAGCACAAAAAGCAGCGAAGCGCGTTTAGAGTGCTCGCCCTGATGTTTCTCGTCCAAGGCATCAGCATTTGCAACCACCCTCCCCCCGAAAAAAACCCTCTGCCGCTGCGGTAGAGGCGAACTTCACTGATCGTTGTGATACGACACGTATTTTCAACAAGTTTCCGTTTTACGTGGTGCGCAAATTTGGCGATTTGCCCCCGCTCCATGATGCCATACCTCACCAGTCCACCCCATTGTTATGCAAGTTTTGCATAGATTAATGCAAACAAAGCATTGGCTGAACAATCGCCAGAACGACTACTATGCCTCACCTTTTTAGTGCATTTTTAAAATAAACGCACCAAAAAAGATCATTTTTAGTTTTTTATTTGTCGAAACTGTTTAAACCATCGGAGATACCATGTCCAGCCAACACCAAATCCCGTCCTATCTTACCCCGACAGAGACCGGTCCTTGGTCCGTTTACCTCGAGCAAATTGATCGTGTCACCCCATATCTTGGCAACTTGTCACGGTGGGTCGAAACCCTGAAGCGTCCTAAACGTATTTTGGTGGTGGATGTGCCTATTGAGCGCGATGACGGCAGCATTGCTCACTTTGAGGGCTACCGCGTCCAACACAATACCTCTCGCGGTCCTGGTAAAGGTGGCGTTCGCTTTCATCAAGACGTAACACTGTCCGAAGTGATGGCATTATCAGCATGGATGACAATCAAGAACTCCGCGGTCAATGTGCCATACGGTGGCGCCAAAGGTGGTATTCGCGTTGATCCTAAAACACTGTCACAAGGCGAATTGATGCGTATGACACGTCGTTACACCTCGGAAATCGGCCTCATCATTGGCCCAGACAAAGACATTCCTGCTCCAGACGTTAATACCAATGAACAAACCATGGCATGGATGATGGATACCTATTCCATGAATGAAGGCCGCACTGCGACCGGCGTTGTGACTGGTAAGCCGATTTCTCTCGGTGGTAGTTTAGGCCGTCGTGAAGCGACAGGTCGCGGTGTATTTGTTGTTGGTTCTGAAGCTGCAGCAAAACGTGGCTTGACTATTAATGGTGCAAAAATCGCGGTACAAGGCTTTGGTAACGTCGGCGGTATCGCTGCTCGCTTGTTCGCTGAAGCAGGCGCTAAAGTCGTGGCGGTACAAGACCACGGTGGTACGATTTTCCACTCAAATGGACTTGATGTGAACAAGCTTTTAGCACACGTTGCGGCTAAGGGTAGTGTCGCCGGTTTTGAAGGCATTGAAGCTGTTTTACCAGACCATGAATTCTGGGCAGTCAATTGCGACATCATGATTCCTGCTGCACTTGAACAGCAAATTACAACCAAGAATGCCGATCAAATCAAAGCAAAAATTATTCTGGAAGGTGCAAACGGCCCAACCACACCAGAAGCCGATGATATTCTCCGCGACAAAGGTGTTTTAGTCGTGCCAGACGTCATCGCCAATGCAGGCGGCGTTACGGTATCGTACTTTGAATGGGTGCAAGATTTCTCTAGTTACTTCTGGTCAGAAGATGAAATTAACCAACGCCTGACCCGTATTATGAAAGAAGCCTTTAACTCGGTATGGCAAGTGACGGAGGACAAACAGGTTTCTCTGCGTACAGCCGCCTTTATCATTGGCTGTTCCCGCGTCTTACAAGCGCGTGAAGTGCGCGGGTTGTACCCATAAACGACGCGCTTTCTCTACATCCAAAGTAGGGCGAATGCAACTCGCGCTGCACCGCCAATGGCAAAATTGGCGGGATGCTCCTCCCCACGGGACTACGCGCATTGAAGTTGTTTCGAAAACTAAATAAATGTAGATATAAATGTACATATAAATAGTCGATACACTGTAGAAAAGAGAACGCTCATGACCTAAGCTGAAGCTCAGTGGCGGGTGGATGGGCGTTTTTTTATCGCACCAGAAGTCGTGGGTCCTTCTGCGTGAGCCCGTTCCTGGTTCACGTACTTTTTGAACAATAAAATGCACAATAAAATGCACAATAAAATGCACGTCAATTTTGCCTGCTAGAGCAATCCAGAATCTGAATTATGAATTGTGATTTAAGTGCCTTATTTCTTATAAAAAAATAATCAAAATAAAAATTTGTCTTTATATCAAGAAGATAAATACCACAAACGCCTCACAAAATTTTGCAATATTTATCTATTTCTCTTGAACAACACCCTTGTTTGTCATTACCATCCTGAGCTAGTCAAACGGAGGTTTTATGAAGGCAGTAGAAAAATGGTTAAAAACAGGTATTCCTTGCTTATTGTTAGTGTCAGGAATTACCCCTTCATACGCCAGCGATACCCTCAGTCACATCAAAGAAACACAAACGATTACAATCGCTCATAGAGATTCATCAGTACCTTTTTCCTACACTACAGATGGCAAAACACCGATTGGTTACTCGATGGATATTTGTCATAAATTTGTCGACGCCTTAAAAAAAGAGCTGAAGTTACCCCAACTTAAAGTCAATTACCTGGCGGTGACGTCCTCTAACCGGATTCAGTCTATTGTCGATGGCAAAGCCGACATCGAATGTGGTTCCACCACCAACAATGCAGAACGGCGCAAACAAGTGAGCTTTACTATTCCCCATTTTTTTGCATCGACGCGCATGTTAGTACGCACCGATTCAGGCATCAAAAACTGGCCCGATTTAAAAGACAAAAAGGTCGTCACCACCAAAGGAACAACCACCGTCAAATTATTAAATGACCGGGATAAAGTTCGCGGCCTCAATTTGCGCTTGCTAGAGGGCAGCGATCATAAAGAATCGTTTGCTATGATAGAAAATAATCAGGCCGATGCTTTTTCGATGGATGATGTTTTGCTGTTTGGTTTGCGCGCCAACAGCAATACACCTGAAAAATTTTCAGTCTTAGGCGACGCCCTATCCACCGAACCCTATGCCATCATGCTGCGTAAAGATGACCCCGCGTTTAAAGACTTCTTAGATCGGGAAATGGCTCGTATGATGAGTGATGGTGAAGTGACAAGATTGTATGATAAATGGTTTAAAAAATCGATTCCGCCGAACAATGCGAATCTCAATATGCCCATGGGGTTTTTATTACGCGACAACCTGCGGTTCCCAAGTGACAAAGTAGCAGACTGATGTTCTGAATATCACAATCAATTCCTTTTTAACATCTTCTTAAATGACACTTTCCGTGTAAATTTTGTCACCTTTCCAACAGTACAAACGGCAGGTGTAACTTAGTTTTAAAAAATAAATGTTTAGTGCGTATGTTTTGATACACTGTGGCATACGAGCTTTGTCGTTTAATTTGGGAGACTGTATGAAATTATTGAAAACTTTAGCTTTTTTAGCAACAACCGGTATTATCCTTAGTCCAGTACAAGCGCAAGAAACCGGGACTCTAAAAAAAATCAAAGACAGCGGCACGATTACGCTGGGTGTACGTGATTCTTCAATTCCGTTTTCTTACCTTGACGACAAACAATCCTATCAAGGCTATTCCGTTGATCTGTGTATGAAGATTGTAACTTCAGTACAACGCCAACTTGGTCTCAGCACACTGAATGTCAAACTTAATCCAGTCACTTCCGCGACGCGCATTCCTTTGATGGCAAACGGCACAATTGACCTGGAATGCGGTTCAACCACCAATAATGTTGAACGTCAAAAGCAAGTTTCTTTTGCACCAACAACGTTCGTAACGGCAAATCGCATTTTGTCCAAAAAATCTGCTCACATCAAATCCTTAGCTGATTTGCGTGGCAAGGTTGTGGTTTCTACATCAGGTACTTCTAACCTGAAGCAATTAACCACCTTGAATGCGGATCAAAATCTTGGCATCAATATTTTGCCAGCCAAAGACCATGCGGAAGCATTTTTGATGGTAGAAACAGGCCGTGCCGCAGCGTTTGTGATGGATGATATTTTGTTGGCATCGTTAGCAGCAAACTCCAAAGCACCTGCCGATTATGAAATCAGCAAAGAAGCCTTGTCGGTGGAGCCATATGGCATCATGTTGCGCAAAGATGATCCTGCGTTTAAAAAGGCGGTCGATACGGCGATCAGTAATATTCTGACTTCCGGTGACATCAATCGCATCTACGATAAATGGTTTTTAAAACCAATTCCACCAAAAGACATTACTTTAAACTGGCCAATTTCTGACCAATTCAAAGCAGTGATTGCAAAGCCGACTGATTCAGGCGAACCATCAGCCTATGCCGCCGTACCTGAAGCACAAAAAGCGGTGTTAAAAAAGAAAAAATAAGAACTTTTTTCTGGGCACAAGCAGACTGTTTTTTGATATTTAATATTTAATATTTAATATTTAATATTTAAAATATTAATTGATCGATAATCAATTGCTGAAACGGGGGGTGAATTCACCTCCCCTTTTATTTGGTATAAGAAAAAAATACTATTTTTTGACATAGAAATAGCAAGCAGTCCGCATCTTCGGATGCAGGCCTGGGACACGTCCCGTAGCAATTATGAGGACGGTAGTTTGTCAAAAATGTTGGTTTAGGAGATCGCATGAATTACAACTGGAACTGGAAGATTTTCTGGGAGGATGCCCCTGATGGCGGCGGCACATACTTTGACTCCCTGATTTCTGGTATGGAATGGACGTTAGCAACCGCTGGGGTTGGTTGGGTTATTGCATTAGTGCTGGGGGCGATTATCGGCACCATGCGCACTGCACCGAATAAATGGATGGCCAAATCTGCCAATGCTTATGTCGAACTTTTCCGCAATATTCCTTTGTTAGTACAAATGTTTTTGTGGTACTTCGTTCTGCCTGAAGTAGTGCCGACACCAGTTGGAGATTGGCTTAAATCATTACCGAACATGGCCTTCGTCACTGCCGCTATGAGTCTTGGTTTCTTCACCTCTGCAAGGGTTGCCGTGCAGGTGTCAGCCGGGATCAACGCGCTTCCACGTGGTCAGCTAATGGCGGGAACTGCACTCGGATTAACCTTACCGCAAACCTATCGCTATGTGCTGCTGCCGATGGCATTCCGAATCATCATTCCGTCACTCACCAATGAGGTGGCGGCGATCATTAAAAATAGCTCTGTAGCGTCGAGTATTTTCGTCGTAGAACTGATGCAAAGTGCACGCTCTATGCAAGAATTTTCTTCACAAGTATTTGAAGCTTTTTCTGCAGTGACGATCATTTATCTGTGCATCTCTGTGATAGCGATTTTGTTGTCGAACGTCTTAGAACGCGTCACGGCAGTGCCAGGATTTATCACTTCTGGCTCAGCGAAAGTGAAGGGGAATTAATATGTTAGGCTCTTTCGACTTTGATGTCATTCAGCGCACATGGCAACACCTGATTTTTGAAGGTTTGCTCTTCACTGTAAAATTAACTTTGGTTGCCATGATAGGCGGTATCATTCTTGGTACAGTTTTAGCGATGATGCGTTTATCGAGCAATCGCTTCATCTCTTTTGTCGCGACGAGTTACGTTAATTTGATACGCTCAGTACCCTTGCTGCTGGTGATTTTCTGGTTTTATTTTTTGGCACCTTATATTGGCGCATGGATTATCGGCGCGCATGAACCCGTGCAAGTTGGTGCATTTTCTTCATGCTTAATTACGTTCATCATGTTTGAGGCGGCTTACTACTGCGAAATCATGCGTTCAGGTATTCAGTCGATTCCACGTGGACAGATTTCTGCTGGCTATGCAATTGGTATGAACTACTGGCAAACGATGGCCTATGTCGTCTTGCCGCAAGCATTCAGAAATATGATTCCAATTTTGCTGACCCAGACGATTGTGCTGTTTCAAGACGTGTCGCTCGTGTCAGTTCTTGGAATTCCCGACTTTGTCGGTTCAGCTAACGCGATCGCTCACCGTGATGGACGATTGGTAGAAATGTACACGTTCGTCGCCGTAGTCTATTTCATTTTATGTTTTAGCTTGTCGAGTCTGGTTAAAAAATTACAGCAAAAGGTAGCGATTATTCGCTAGGAATGGTGGCGTTAAGCACCACCGTTTCCCTGAAAGAATTTGGAGATTACATGATTACATTAAATAACGTCAGCAAATGGTATGGTCAGTTTCAAGTTTTGACCGATTGCAGCACACAAGTTGCTAAAGGCGAAGTGGTGGTGGTCTGCGGCCCCTCAGGCTCAGGCAAATCAACCTTGATCAAAACAGTGAATGGACTAGAACCGATTCAGAAAGGCGAGATTATTGTCGATGGTATTTCTGTCGGCGATCCAAAAACGAATCTTTCCAAGCTACGCGCCCGTATTGGTATGGTGTTCCAAAACTTTGAGCTTTTCCCGCATTTGACGATCCGTCAAAATCTGACTTTGGGGCAGGTCAAAGTATTGGGTCGCTCGGAAGATGAGGCAAGCGAACGTGGCTTGAAATACTTGGATCGGGTTGGCTTGTTGACTCAAAAAGATAAGTTTCCTGGCCAATTGTCTGGCGGCCAGCAACAACGCGTTGCCATCGCACGTGCGTTATCGATGGATCCGATCGCTATGTTATTTGATGAGCCCACTTCCGCACTTGATCCGGAAATGATCAATGAAGTGCTGGACGTTATGGTTGGTCTGGCACAGGAAGGCATGACTATGATGGTGGTGACACATGAAATGGGCTTCGCCAAGAAGGTCGCCAATCGTATCGTCTTCATGGATAAAGGTGTGATCGTGGAAGATTGCGCGAAAGACGATTTCTTTACTAATGCCCGTTCAGACCGAGCGCGTGATTTCCTGGCAAAGATCATTTCGCATTGAGTGCTTCAGGCATTTAGCTCATATTTGTCGCTCAACTTTATAAATTGCTGAAGAAGGTAATTTTTAAGTTTTTTGAATTTTTAAATATACTCCCCTGCCAATTTTAATTTTCACCTTATTTATCATTATTAAATATGGATAAAAATTAAATACTGAAGGGGAGTATTTTTTTATGCTTTGAGCCTGCGATGTGGAAAGGTAAAATGATGTCTATCGAGAATTTGACTCCGAAAGCCATCATGTCCACATCATCCCTGCACTCTCTGACGATCACCCGCCCTGACGACTGGCACCTGCACCTGCGCGATGGCGCAGCGCTTGCCAGCGTATTGCCACACACTGCGGCCCAATTTGCGCGCGCGATCGTAATGCCAAACCTCAAGCCACCTGTGACGACAACAGAACAAGCTGCCGCTTATCGCCAACGGATTTTATCGGCGTTACCAGTAGGGATGAAGTTCGAGCCACTAATGACTTTATACCTGACTAATAACACTCCACCAGACGAAATTCGCCGCGCTAAAGATAGCGGCTTTATTCACGCTGTAAAACTCTATCCGGCGGGGGCAACAACGAATTCGGATGCTGGTGTGACTGATTTAAAAAAATGCTACAAAACATTAGAAGTCATGCAAGAACTCGGCTTACCGTTTTTAGTTCACGGCGAAGTCACTGATCCAGAGATTGATCTGTTCGATCGCGAAGCCGTATTCATTGAACGCGTCATGCAGCCGCTGCGCCAGGATATGCCCGAATTGAAAGTCGTGTTTGAACACATCACCACCAGCGATGCTGCTGCTTACGTCGCCGAAGCCGCTGGACCTATTGCCGCGACAATTACGGCCCACCATTTGTTGTACAACCGGAATGAAATTTTTAAAGGTGGGATTCGTCCGCATTACTATTGTTTACCTGTCTTAAAACGTGAAACACATCGTTTGGCTTTAATGAAAGCAGCAACATCCGATAGCACCCGTTTCTTCCTCGGTACCGATTCTGCACCACACGCCAAAGGCGCGAAAGAACATGCGTGTGGCTGTGCTGGTTGTTATACCGCCCTGCATGCGATGGAATTGTATGCGCAAGCGTTTGATCAGGCAGGGGCGCTCAACAAACTAGAAGCTTTTGCCAGCTTCAATGGCCCTGATTTCTATCATTTGCCACGTAATAGCGACAAAGTAACGTTGATACGCGAAGACTGGACTATGCCAGAGGAATTACCTTTCGCAGATGCCAGCATTGTGCCACTGAACAGTGGCGAAACACTGCATTGGAAACTACAGTCTGCCTGAACTTAAGAGTACGATGTCAGAACGCTTTTTTGACCAAATAGATTGGCCAGCCCGCTGGTTTGATACAGTGCGTCCTGCCGCGCAGCGCTTAGTCGCTGCGCCAGATTGGCGAGGGTGTCTAAACCAGATTGCGCAAGACATGCAATTGGAAAATCACCAGGCAATGCCATTGCAATTTATTCCACAAGAAGAATTGCCCGACGGTGTTGCCTATGAGGCGCACATTAGTGCAACCGGTAAAGTGCCAACCCGGGAGAATCTGCATGATTTTTTCAATGCACTGGTTTGGTTACGTTTTCCACGCATTAAACGCCAGTTAAACGCTCTTCAGTCCGCACAAATTGCCACTTTGGGCATTGGCAAGTCGCGCGGCCCAGCGCGTGATGCAGCGACTATATTTGATGAAAATGCAGCTTTGCTTGTGGTTGAAAACTCTCCGGTCGGGGATCAACTCATTACAGGACTTCGGCAGCATCAATGGGATACTGTATTTTTGCAGCAGCGCAAACAATTTGAGATCCGAGCTCAGGTCTGGAGTTTTGGCCATGCGCTGATGGAAAAACTCGTGTCGCCGTATAAAGCAATCACGGCCCATACTTGGGTTGTGAGAGTCGATCCGGAACATTTCACCCATCCGGAAGAAGTATGTCTGCAACAAATAGACATCCAAGTGTCGCGCCAGTTGATGACGCAGCAGTTGAGCACTGCCGATTACACACCCTTGCCCGTACTGGGCATCCCCGGGTGGTGGCAACATCAAGATGCAGCATTCTATTCAGATCAGACGGTATTCAGGCCACCGCGAATAAAAAAATAGCGATCACACGAACCGCTATTTTTACTGTACTGCTATCTTGTCTATATGAATAGGCAATAGACTATCCGACATGTTTTATCGTCGAATTTAAGCCTTGGTAGTTGCCTGCAATAATTGGAATAATTGATCTTTTAAGTGAATCCGAACTTTTTTCAATGCCTCAAGCGCAGCATCGCTCAAATGTTCGACTCCATTTTCCGCGCGGTTCACTGCTTTATCCGTGTTGCCGTATTCGTCAAATAATTTTGCAAAATGGGCGTCATTGGCTTTTAACAGATGGATTTGCTCTTTAAATTCTGGGAAATCGACAGCTAATGGGTGATGTTCAACTTGCATATTAACTCCTGAATAGATGAGGAAAATTCCTGCTGTCTCTATCTTATTCTCCTCACATATTGATGGCGTGATCCAAATCAATATCATGCTGAATCGATCATCTTCTTGCCGTCTAACACCCGCAATACATCCCAAAATCAAAAGCCCCACGTTATGTTATTAACGTGGGGCCTTATTTGATGTTCCGCGAGTTCAATTTTGAAGTGCAAGCGTATTTTTGAAGAATACCTGATTGGGTGTAAGGTATCCTAACCTTTTTCTTGGTCGATTATTCAGTCTATTCATGGCGTGATCAATCTCCTGTTGTGTAAT
>NZ_JBMPPH010000015.1:0-93088 GCF_049340285.1 Undibacterium sp. SXout20W
TCTTGGGTAAGATGTGTGTATGTCATTTCGGGCAACTTTGACTTGGAGGTCTGGAAGGCCGGATGCTACTGCATCTTCCCACCTTTAACCATTTATCTTCAGTTGCACTTCATAGTTGAACTCGCGTGTCATATTTGCGTCATTTCTACTATTTAAAACGATCGCTCTTTGGAGAGCTAAGCCGGGCGTGGCCCGGCAGCCACTTACCTTTGTTGCGTTACCAGAAAAGGTGAGCTCAAAAAGGCGACGCTGCGACTTTGCCCTGTGGGTACCATTATTTTGTTGGCACAATGTGTTCGTCACGTAAAACGGGAAAGTATCTCAACTCGCTACGCTCAAACAAAGATACTTTTTGATCCATTTTCCGTGAAGGACAAATTACTTTGGTTTGCTTTGCTTTGCTTTGCTTTGCTTTGCTTTGGTTTACTTTGTATAAAGCGGTGAAAGTCAAAAGCGATATTGCGGTGGATATGGCGACTAAATCTTAGGATGGGTGCAACCCGTCACACTTGATAAGACCGAAGATCTAAGTGCGGCGAGGTTGCTCCCGCCCATAAAATCATAAGCCTTTACGCGTAAGTGATGATTAAAGGTGAGTGATCAGAAAAACGTTCTTCTTTATAAATTGCTGCCGACTTCGCCTTACGTCCTATACCTGGCGTGGCGACGTGATAGTCAATGCGCCACCCAACATTATTCGCCCAAGCCTGTCCCCGATTACTCCACCACGTGTAGGCTTCTGCGGTTGTCTCCGGATGCAGGTGGCGATAGACGTCGACCCAACCTTGTTCATCAAATAAGCGTGTCAACCATGCGCGTTCTTCTGGCAAGAAACCGGAATTTTTCTGATTACTTTTCCAGTTTTTCAAATCAATTTCTTTGTGCGCAATATTCCAGTCGCCACAGATGACCAATTCCCGACCTTCAGCAATTAAGCTTGCCAGATGCGGGAAGAATTCCTCCATAAAACGGAATTTGGCTTCTTGTCTTTCCGGTGATGAAGAACCTGATGGGCAATATACGGAGATCACCGATAAGTCACCAAAATCGCAGCGTACATAACGACCTTCCGGATCGAATTCTGCGCTGCCAAAACCGATATGTACGGCATCCGGTTTTTGCTTGCTGTACACACCTGCGCCGGAATAGCCTTTTTTTTCTGCGTAATGGAAATGGCCATGAAAGCCATGCGGTGATAAAAAGTCTTCCGTCATATCTTCTGCTTGTGCCTTTAATTCTTGCACACAAACGAAGTCAGGGTCTTCTTTTTTCATCCACTCAAAAAAGCCTTTTTTTGCAGCAGAACGGATTCCGTTCAAATTGGCAGAAACAATTTTTGTCATAGCGAATTTAAAATGTCAGGTCAAGAAACCAAAAGAAACTGATCACCGGATGAATTGATGAATCGATGAACCGATGAAGAGCAGTTTCCTTTTGAGCGCAATGCTTCTACAACTTTGCCTAGAGTGGATCGTCGATGCACTCAGACTGCGCCGTAGCGATCGCGATATGCTGCGACGGCGTCTTTGTACTGCGTCAACTGCGCATCTGCCCCAGCCGCAGACAGGTATTCGAATAAATCATTCAAATTACCAATCGATACCACCGGCATGTCATAGGTGTTGCTGACTTCCTGGACGGCAGAATGTGCAGATAATGCGCCATCTTTGCCGGAGCGTTCCATGCGATCTAAGGCGATTAATACAGCGCACGGTGTGGCACCGGCAGCGCGGATCATTTCTACTGATTCACGTACCGACGTACCTGCAGAAATGACGTCATCAATGATCACCACTTTGCCTTTGAGCTCCGCGCCAACAATGGTGCCACCTTCGCCGTGGTCTTTCGCTTCTTTGCGATTGTACGCAAATGGCACATTGCGACCACGTGCGGCCAACGCCACAGCTGTTGCAGATGCGAGTGTAATACCTTTGTATGCAGGGCCAAATAACATATCGAATTCAACGCCGGAATTGATCAGCGTATCGGCGTAAAAAGCCGCCAGTTTTCCCAAATTTGCGCCGTCATTAAACAAGCCAGCGTTAAAGAAATACGGCGAGTTACGGCCCGCTTTAGTGACAAAATCACCAAACCGGATCACCCCGGCTTTGACGGAAAATTCGATGAATTCTTGTCTTAAATTGCTCATAATGTTCTTTCTTATTCAGCTATTTCAGCTATCTATGCAAAGCTGGTATCAGCCCGCTAATTTCTTTTTCAGTAGCTCGTTGACTTGCGCTGGATTGCCTTTGCCTTTCGTCGCTTTCATGGCTTGTCCGACTAAGGAGTTAAACGCTTTCTCTTTGCCAGCGCGATATTCATCAACGGATTGTTGATTCGCAGCCATCACTTCGTCGATGATCTTTTCAAGTGCGCCAACATCGGAAATTTGTTTCAAGCCCTTGGATTCAATCACTTGATCCGCCAGATTCACATCGGCAGAAGGAGCTTGCCACATCGCTGCAAAGACTTCTTTGGCGATCTTGTTGGAAATCGTACCGTCAGCAATTCGCTGCAACAATACAGCTAATTGCGCTGCGCTAACAGGTATGGCGCTAATCTCTATGCCTTCACGATTCAGGGTAGAGGCGACGTCGCCCATCATCATGTTGGCGGCTGGTTTGGCTTGTGCTACACCTGCCGCATTGACGACCGCTTCGAAATAAGTAGCGATACCTTTCGATTGCGTAAGGACAGTTGCATCGTATTCAGGCAAACCAAATTGTTCCACAAAACGGCGACGCATCGCACCTGGCAATTCTGGCATCGTGCTGCGGACTTTTTCTACCCATTCAGCACTGACTTTGAGCGGTGGCAAATCTGGGTCAGGGAAGTAGCGATAGTCCTGCGAATCTTCTTTGCTACGCATGGAGCGGGTTTCTTTTTTGTCCGGATCATACAGGCGTGTTTCTTGCACCACGGTGCCACCATCTTCGATCAGTTCGATCTGGCGACGGACTTCGTGATTGATTGCTTCTTCTAAAAAGCGGAACGAGTTCAGGTTTTTAATTTCGGCACGGGTGCCGAATTCTTTTTGACCCACTGGACGCACAGAAACGTTGGCATCGCAACGGAACGAACCTTCTTGCATATTGCCGTCACAGATATCGAGCCACATTACTAATGAATGCAAGGCTTTGGCATAAGCCACTGCTTCGGCGGCGCTACGCATGACGGGTTCAGTGACGATTTCTAACAATGGTGTACCGGCACGATTCAAATCAATACCGGTCATGCCTTGATAATCTTCGTGCAGCGATTTACCAGCGTCTTCTTCCAGATGAGCGCGCGTCAATTGAATATTTTTGACTTCTGATTTGCCGTCTTTTTCAACCACGCAAGCGACATAACCACCTTGAACGACAGGAATTTCAAATTGGCTGATCTGATAGCCTTTTGGTAGATCTGGGTAGAAATAATTTTTACGCGCAAAAATCGATTCTGGCGCAATCGTCGCTCCAACAGCGAGGCCAAACTGGATTGCTTTTTCTACGGCTGCTTTGTTCATCACTGGCAATACGCCAGGCAAAGCCAGATCCACCGGACTCGCTTGCGTATTTGGCTCTGCGCCAAATTGAATTGATGAGCCGCTAAAAATTTTTGAATTGGTTTTGAGCTGTACATGCGTCTCAAAGCCGATAACCACTTCCCATTGCATAGTTGTTCCTTCGTATCTAATCTTAATCTGTATTAATTTTTGTATTAATTTTTGTATTAATTTTTGTATTAATATTTGTATTAATATTTGTATTAATTAATTGTATTAATCGGTATTAATCTGCTTCACTTATTCTCAGTCCTGATACTCACATTTGCCATTGTTGACGTTGACTTTGAGCTCCGTGAAATTCATTCTTGAACCGCATAAGGCCGGGCAGCTTGGTTTAATATGAACCTCGTCGCCATCACGCTCCACCCGAATGCTGCATTGGTAACCGCGATCAAAATCATAGCCACGCTGAGTCCGGGTGGTGACGGCATCTTTTAAGCTGATGCGCCAGCCTTTTTCTGTAACTTCAGCGTTTAATTGATCCGCTTTATCGATGCTACATTCGTGACCATGATCACTGCGGAATAAGGATGATTCCCACTGGAAATCATCGATCGTGCTGCCGCGCAATTTTATATGCGCCTGATCGGCAAAAATGAGGCGTTCGCCATCGCCATCTTCAAGCTTGGTCTGCGTACATTGCAACTGCAAATCTATTGCTGGCTCTTGCGCCAACGTGACGGTGCTGACTGCGCTGAACAGCAAGGCGAACGCTACACTGAGCTTAAAGAGGCGCATTTTCATACAGGTGAACGTTGATGCCAGTCAGTGACTTGTTGGTATTGATGAGCAACGTTCAGTAAACGTGCTTCATCGAAATAATTACCGATTAATTGCAAGCCCACGGGACGTTTTCCATTTTTCTCGCCTTGGCCAAAACCACAAGGAATCGACATACCGGGCAAGCCAGCCAAACTAGTGGATAAGGTAAAAATATCAGCCAGATAGTTGGCAACCGGATCGTCCGATTGCGCGCCCAAGTCCCAGGCGACGGTCGGTGCTACCGGCCCCATGATGACGTCGCATTGTTCAAATGCTGCCGCAAAATCTTGTGCAATTAAACGACGGATTTTTTGCGCTTGCAGGTAATACGCATCGTAGTAACCATGCGATAACACATACGCACCCACCAGAATCCGGCGTTTTACTTCATCCCCAAAACCTACGGTACGCGATTGGCGATACATGTCATTGAGATCTTTGTAATCCGCCGCACGATGGCCATAACGAACGCCGTCAAAACGACTTAGATTGGAAGAGGCTTCAGCGGGTGCAATGACGTAATAAACCGGAATCGATAAGGCCGTTTTTGGCAGCGTGATATCGACCAAGGTCGCGCCCAGTTTGACGTATTCAGCAAGTGCTGCACGCACTGCTTGTTCGACGTCAGGCGCAAGGCCTTCGCTGAAAAATTCCTTTGGAACGCCGATGCGTAAGCCTTGCAGCGATTTGTTCAAATCGCGATTGAAGTCTTCGGCTTTGCGCTCTACCGAGGTCGAATCTTTTTCATCGAAGCCAACAATAGCGTTTAATAACATGCCGCAATCTTCGGCGGTCTGGGCAATCGGACCACCTTGATCGAGTGACGACGCAAACGCGATCATGCCATAACGTGACACACTACCGTAGGTTGGTTTGATGCCTGTCACGCCGCAAAAAGCAGCAGGTTGACGGATAGAACCACCAGTATCGGTACCCGTGGTTGCTGGTGTCAGGCGGGCTGCGATTGCCGCTGCTGAACCACCTGATGAACCGCCAGGGACAGCCGTTTTATCCCATGGGTTTTTAACCGGGCCAAAATAAGAATTTTCATTCGAAGAACCCATTGCAAACTCGTCGCAATTGAGTTTGCCGAGCGTTACCATACCTGCTTGCGCCAATTTTTCAACGACAGTCGCGTCGAAAGGGCTGACGTAGTTTTCCAGCATATGTGAGCCCGCGGTAGAGCGCAAACCACGAGTGACGAAAATATCTTTATGGGCAATAGGAATGCCAGTTAACGCGGTCGCAGTGCCGCTAGCCAGCATCGCATCCGCTGCCGCTGCTTGTTGCAGGGTCAGAGCAGGATCAACGTGCAAAAACGCGTTCAAATCACTCGCTGCAATACGCGTTAAAAAATGTTGGGCGAGTTCGGTCGCGGAAACCTGTTTGCTGTGCAACAGGGCAGATAATTGGGCAAGGGTTTTAGTGTGCATTTGTCTATTCCGAAAATCTTATTCAATCACCTTAGGCACCAGATAGAGGCCGTCTTGCGTGGCCGGTGCACATTGTTGGTATTCTTCACGGTGGTTCGTCTCAGTAACCACATCCTCGCGCAGACGCAGCGCCAATTCTGGCAATAACGCCGCAATCGGGTGGCTCAAAGGCGCGACGCCCGAAGTATCGACCGCTTGGAGTTGTTCGGCTAACGCAAAAATGCCATTCAACTTGTCCAGCGTGGAGTCTGCTTGCGCGGGAGAAATATTTAATTTTGCCAAATTGGCAATTCGTGTTACATCGTTGAGTGTCAGTGACATGATTTATGGGCGCTTAAAGCGCAATGTAGTCCAGAGAATTGTCAAATAAAAACTTTGGAATTATTACAAATCATCGGCGCTATCCGGTGAGAGTGCAAGTGGTATTGTAGCTCTGTCCAATAAATATCTATTGATGCTTTATTGGCAATTTATTGCCGCAAATTTGTGTTAATTCCATGTAAATTTTTATAAAACTCAATACTGCATTTTTAGGTGTTGGTATCGAGTAAATTTAAGAAGATTATAAGGTAGAATGGCGGGTTAATGCCCTAATGGCTTACTAAATCCCTTAACTTAGTCTCATCCGTGGTTTAGCACAGCGTTGCGCTCATTGCAGACAGGGTAAAAATTTCGTGGTGCAGCTGACCCCGGTGATCTCATTGATCAGCCGGGCGCTGCACGCAACAATCGTTAAAATACAGGACAACACATGTTTGGTTTCTTACGCAGTTATTTTTCAAACGATCTCGCGATCGATCTCGGTACCGCAAATACATTGATCTACGTCCGTAGTCAGGGCATTGTCCTTGACGAACCGTCCGTTGTGGCGATCCGTCAAGAAGGCGGACCTAACGGTAAAAAAACGATTCAGGCCGTTGGTAAAGAAGCAAAACAAATGCTGGGCAAAGTTCCTGGCAATATCGAGGCAATTCGCCCGATGAAAGACGGCGTGATCGCCGATTTTACGGTGACAGAGCAAATGCTCAAGCAGTTCATCCGCATGGTTCACGACACAAAATTCTTTAAGCCATCCCCGCGCATCATCATTTGCGTTCCTTGTGGTTCAACACAGGTTGAGCGCCGTGCGATCCGTGAATCGGCGCTGGGTGCAGGCGCATCACAGGTGTATTTGATTGAAGAGCCAATGGCCGCGGCCATCGGCGCTGGATTGCCAGTGTCTGATGCAACAGGGTCAATGGTCGTTGATATTGGTGGTGGTACTACTGAAGTCGGTATTATTTCGCTCGGCGGCATGGTCTACAAAGGCTCCGTCCGTGTTGGTGGCGATAAATTCGATGAAGCAATCGTCAATTACATTCGCCGTAACTACGGAATGTTAATCGGCGAGCAAACTGCCGAAGCGATTAAAAAAGCCATCGGTTCTGCGTTCCCAGGATCGGAAGTGAAAGAAATGGAAGTCAAAGGCCGCAATTTGTCAGAAGGCATCCCACGTTCATTCACTATTTCCAGCAATGAAATTCTGGAAGCATTGACTGATCCGCTGAACAATATTGTTTCTGCTGTCAAAAATGCGTTGGAACAGACACCACCAGAACTGGGCGCAGATATTGCCGAAAAAGGCATGATGTTGACCGGTGGCGGCGCCTTGTTACGCGATCTGGATCGTTTGCTGATGGAAGAAACAGGTTTGCCAGTCATCGTTGCAGAAGATCCATTGACGTGTGTGGTGCGTGGTTCTGGTATGGCCTTGGAACGCATGGACAAGCTCGGTTCGATCTTCTCTTACGAGTGATTATAGACGGCTGCAAAAGGATACCGGTAGGGCTGGGTAAAGCGCCGGTATCGTTTTGTTGAGTGCTCTGCAGTTGCGAAGGCGTGATAGCAGAAAACCATCGGACGATAAAAAGATGATAGAAAGTTGAGGGTAGATGTGATGGTGCTCTTACTGGATTTCGCTTACCTGATAGTCTCTTAGAATTGATGTAGAGCCGGCTGCTAATCTGTCGGCTTTTTGCTTTTGGAACGCTTGCGGCCTGATTCGATGCCGCGATGCGGATAGGCAAACCTGTTACTGATGATTGATATTGTATGGATTACAGTCCGCCACCACTCTTTAAGCAAGGCGCATCGGCGCGTGCCAGAGCGATTTTCTTTACGATTCTGGCGATCTTTTTGCTGATCGTTGATTCCCGCCTGAAATCCTTGACCTTGGTTCGCCAGGTATTGGGAACGGTCCTTTATCCTGTGCAAATGGTCGCCGTCATTCCTAGTATGACCGCCAAAAATATGTCGCATTATTTTGTCACTGTGAATGATTTAGATAAAGAGAATGCAAATTTAAAGCGACAACGTACTGCGAATGCCGATATTTTGCAGCAGACCGCACAACTGCAATCCGAAAATAACCATTTACGCAAATTGCTGGATGCGCGTGAACGCTTGCCGGTCAAATCTGTACTCGCAGAAATTATTTACGATGCCCGTGATCCGTCCACTCGCAAAGTGATCGTAGACCGTGGCATTAAAGATGGCGTGGGTCTGGGGCAGCCGGTGATCGATGATCAGGGTGTGGTCGGGCAAGTGACGCGCGTGTTTCCGCTGACGTCGGAAGTGACACTTCTTACCGATAAAAATCAGGCGATTCCAGTGCAAATTTTGCGTAATGGCTTGCGCAGTGTCGCTTACGGTCGCGGCCAATCAACGTACTTGGACATGCGTCTGACCTCAAATGCTGATATTCAGAATGGTGATCAACTCGTCACATCGGGTATCGATGGAATTTACCCGCCAGGTCTTTCTGTTGCAAAAGTAGTACAGGTTGAGAGTAAGGCGGTCACTACCTTAGAAAATATTTTATGTGTGCCGACGGCTGGTATTGATCGCAATAAGCAACTGCTGATCTTGCAGGTGTCGACGAATAATTTGCCGCCACCTGATACGGAAGATGTCAGAGCAAAGAAAGAAAAAATTAACCGTAAGGTGACCCGCGATACCGCGCCGCCACCAACTGATGTGAAGCCAGTCGACCAACAGTCCATCGCCCAGAGTGCGAGTAAAGAAGCTGTTAGCCCGGTAGCACCCAAAGTTGAGGCGGTCAAAGCGAGCACTGCAACACTTGAACCTGCAAAAGCTGATACTGCAAAACCATCTATATTCAAGCCAGCTATGAAGGAAACCGGGAAATGACGCAACCACATTACATTTTGTTGCCCGTTAATCCAATCTTTATTGCATTTAGTTTGGCACTTGCTTTTTTGTTGAATTTTTTGCCGTGGGGCGGTTTTATTGCGGTGCCTGATTTTGTTGCATTGGTATTGGTATTTTGGAGCATCCATCAGCCGCGTAAGGTAGGGATTGGCGTAGCGTTTGCAATGGGTTTGTTGATGGATGTGCATGACGCGATTCATTTAGGTGAAAATGCCTTGGCCTACACCTTGCTCACTTATTTTGCGATTACGATACACCGGCGTGTATTGTGGTTCCATCCTTTGACGCAGTCTTTGTATGTGTTTCCACTATTTTTATTTGTCCAATGTTTGCAAATTGTGGTGCGCCTCATCGTTGCACCTGATGCGCATTTCCCTGGGTGGTTATATTTTTCAGAAAGTGTCGTGACGACGGCGCTCTGGCCAGTGGCGACGTTGATATTGCTGGCACCTCAACGTCGTGCGATCAATAAAGACGATACTCGTCCAATCTGACCTAACTGCTCATTTTTAGCCGCAGCTGTAAGCAAACTCAACATCATGAACGAACTAAAGAACACGGAACGCGAACTCTATTTTTTCCGTATGCGGCTGATTTTTATCGGCATATTCGTGTTCGCCTGTTTTGCGGCATTGATTACGCGCTTTGTGTGGTTACAGATCATCAAGCATGACGACTATGTCTTGCTCGCGGATGAAAATCGTATTGATATCGTTCCGGTTGTACCGAATCGTGGATTGATTCTGGACAGAAACGGCGTGATTCTGGCGCAAAATTATTCTGCTTACACCTTGGAAATCACACCGTCAAAAATCACCGAGGATATGGATAGGCTGATCGATGACTTGTCGGCCTTAGTTGATATTCAACCTAAACATCGCAAGCGTTTTAAGAAATTATTGGATGAATCCAAAAATTTTGAGAGTCTGCCTATTCGTACTCGATTGACGGATGAAGAGGTGGCTCGTTTTACCGCGCAACGCTTCCGGTTTCCTGGTGTTGATATTCAGGCGCGTTTATTCCGTCAATATCCGCAGGGAGATAGTGCGTCACATGTGATCGGCTATATCGGCCGCATCAGTCCGAATGACGCCGATTTGATTGATGATATGGAAGATAGCGCCAATTACAACGGCACTGACTATATCGGCAAAGAAGGACTTGAAAAAAGCTATGAAACCGCGTTGCACGGCACGACTGGCTTTGAGCGCGTTGAAGTCTCTGCCAATGGCAGGGCAGTTCGTACCTTGTCGCGTACGCCACCCACCTCAGGTCAGAATTTGATTCTTTCGATCGATATCGAATTACAAAAAGTGATCGAAGAAGCATTTGGTGACCGTCGTGGGGCGCTGGTTGCGATTGAGCCTGAAACCGGTGACGTGCTTGCTTTTGTATCCAAGCCAACGTACGACCCCAATTTGTTTGTCGAAGGTATTGATCAACAAAGCTGGACAGAATTAAACACGTCTGAAGATCGGCCTTTGTTAAACCGGCCTTTGTCCGGTACTTATCCGCCTGGATCAACATACAAGCCATATATGGCGCTCGCAGCACTTGAGTTAGGCAAACGTACACCTTCACAGTCCGTTTCAGATACGGGCTTCTTTATGTTTGGCGGCCATCGTTTTAATGACGATAAACCGGGCGGTCATGGTGTGGTTGATATGTTCCGTTCTATTGTGGTGTCTTGCGATACCTACTATTACATGCTGGCCAATGATCTTGGGGTCGATACGATTCATGACTTTATGAAACCTTTTGGTTTCGGTCAGAAGACAGGGATCGATCTGGAACATGAAAAAATGGGCTTATTACCGTCGACTGAATGGAAGCGTACAGCCTACAAAAAAGCAGTACAACAGAAATGGTATGCCGGCGAAACCATTTCGCTGGGAATTGGTCAGGGCTATAACAGTTTTACCCCATTGCAGATGGCCCATGCGATGGCCACATTGGCTAACAATGGTATTGTCATGAAGCCACATCTGGTGAAAATGACCGAAGATCCCAAATCCCATCAAAAGACACTGACTGTGCCAAAGGAAAGTTTTCGTATTCCATTGAAACAGGAAAATATCGATATCATCAAAAATGCGATGGTCGGCGTGACGACGGTCGCTGGTGGTACGGGTTATGCAAAATTTCATGATGCCGAATACATCTCTGGCGGTAAAACTGGTACAGCGCAAGTAGTGGGTATTAAAAAAGGCGAAAAATATAATGCTAAAAATACCGCGGAACGTCAACGAGACAACGCCTTATACATTGCCTTTGCACCTGCGGACAAGCCACGCATCGCGTTGGCAATGGTCGTTGAAAATGCTGGTTTTGGTGCCGAATTTGCAGCACCTATTGCACGCAAAGCACTCGATTACTATTTGTTAGGCAAACGTCCTTCCGACAAGGATAAATTGTCTGGCATCAAAGCGGATGCAGCAACGGCAGCGACATCGGCAACGCAAGCCGATGGCAACACAGATCCGGGCACGCAAGAGATAAGGGATTGATGATGCAACATTCACGCTTTAACTGGCATTCGATGCGTTCGCACATTATGGTGTTTGATGCGCCCCTGGCCATTTTATTGTTTTTGATCATGTCGATCGGTATTGTGACCTTGTACTCGGCGGGGATTGATTTTCCGGGACGGGTTGAGGATCAATTGCGCAATATTCTGGTGTCATTCGTCATCATGTGGATTTTTGCTAATATCCCGCCACAGACTTTGATGCGTTTTGCGATTCCAATCTACAGTTTTGGCGTCGCCTTGTTACTTGCTGTAGCCGCTTTTGGCATGGTGAAAAAGGGCGCACGTCGTTGGCTCAATGTGGGCACCCCGATACAACCCTCCGAGATTATGAAAATCGCCACGCCGCTCATGTTGGCGTGGTATTTTCAAAAACGCGAAGGGGCATTGC
Organism: Undibacterium sp. SXout20W; assembly: GCF_049340285.1. Lineage (NCBI taxonomy): Bacteria > Pseudomonadati > Pseudomonadota > Betaproteobacteria > Burkholderiales > Oxalobacteraceae > Undibacterium > Undibacterium sp. SXout20W. Next base: position 11,874 of record NZ_JBMPPH010000015.1, read on the forward strand.
GCTTGAAAGACTTCATCGTCGCTACCGTCATTCTGTTAATTCCGACCGGCTTGATCGCTAAGCAACCGGACTTGGGGACAGCGTTGCTGGTGGTTGCCGCTGGGTTTGCGGTCATTTTTCTGGCGGGATTGTCGTGGAAAATTTTGATTTCCTTGATTACTTTCGTTGCCATTGTGACGCCGACTGTCGTTTGGCCTTATATGTTGCATGATTATCAACGAGATCGCGTGTTGACAATGCTCGATCCCACCCGTGATCCTTTAGGTAAAGGCTTTCACATTATTCAGTCGACTATTGCAGTGGGTTCAGGCGGCTTACATGGCAAGGGATGGTTGAAAGGTACCCAGGCGCATCTGGAGTTTATTCCTGAACGCACAACAGATTTTATTTTTGCGGTTTTTTCAGAAGAATTTGGCTTTATTGGTAATCTGGTATTGGTTAGTTTGTATTTTTTATTGATACTACGTTGCCTGATGATCGCTGCAAACGCGCCGACTTTGTTTGCTCGGCTGATGGCGGGTTCGGTTACCATGATCTTCTTCACTTATGCATTTGTTAACATGGGAATGGTCAGCGGGATTTTGCCAGTGGTGGGTGTGCCATTACCATTTTTGAGTTATGGCGGTACTGCGCTCGTCACTCTGGGTATGGGTGCTGGCATCATGATGAGTGTGCAACGCAATCGTAAGTTGGTGCAGACATGAAAAAACTTTTTTCAACAACGCAGTTACAACGATGTTGTCTGTTAGCGGCGCCGGCGATGTTACTGGTCGCATGCGGTACCGCACCAAAACAACCCATAATCATTGCAGAGTCGGCACGGCCAGCGTCCATTCCAGTCAATCCATCACCGACCTTGCCCAAGGCCGGGTCAGGTAAAGGTGGCTATTATAAAGATGACGGGCCAGGTGATAATCCGCCACCGGGTTTGGAAAATACGGTTGACCCGATTCCGGTAATCGAAGACTTTTCTCGGTCTGCAAATAAACCTTACGCCGTTTTTGGAAAAACCTATACCCCTTTAGTTGATAATTCGACGCCATTTATTCAACGCGGTATCGGCAGTTGGTACGGCAAAAAATTCCACGGTCAGAAGACTTCCTCAGGCGAGTTGTATGACATGTATAAGATCACCGCCGCCCATCCTACCTTACCGATTCCTTCTTACGCCAGAGTCACTAACCTGAGCAACGGCAAACAGATTATCGTCCGCATCAATGATCGGGGCCCTTTTCATTCAAATCGGATTATTGATTTGTCGTACACAGGTGCGTTAAAGCTGGATTTGTTGGGCAAGGGCAGCAGTCAGATCGAGGTTGAACGCTTGTTGCCTGCAGATATTGAGCGCATGGCAGAAAATCGGAAAAATCAAACAAACACCAATACACGCATGGCCGCAGCGAGCGATACAACGCATAACCAACCCGTAGCGTTGGTGCCAGCGCCGCAAGTTGTTCAGGCGGCGATTCCCTCTGTTAAATCGAGTTCGTCAAAATTATCCGCACAAGGTGATACCATCACGATCGACGATCTCATGGCTTCACAGAAGGCAAAACAAAATGGACTGCAGACAGCCGCACCCGTCACGACATTACCACTGATTGCGTCAGATTCGCTCACCGTAACACCTCTTCCAAAAGACACGGATAAGGCAACGGTCGCTGCATCAGGCACCCCAACAACAGGGAATGCGACAAATGCAACAAATGCGACAAATGCGGCATATTATTTGCAATTCGGCGCTTATGCGATCCGTTCTAATGCCGAAAACATTCTCATTCATTTAAAAAATCACGCAGAAAATCGCTTACCCGGTTTCGATATAGTTCAGCAAGGTAGCCTCTATCGCTTGGTCAGCGGCCCTTTTCAGAGTCGTTCAGAAGCGATGTCAGCGTTGGCACAAGCGGGTGACTTAGGTGTTGGGCGTCCGCTGGTCGTACAACGTTAAGCCCAGTTGTTTCTGCGTATCGAAGCTTATTCAGCCTCGCTTTGCTTCAACGTCAGCGCAAGTTGGTATAAAGCGTTTTTCTTCAAACCCGTTAATTGGGCGGCCAGATTGGCGGCCTGTTTGACGGAACACTCTTCCAGCAAAATTCCCAATACCCGGCGCGCTTCTAAATCATTTTCACCTTCAGCCTGTTGACTGGCATCGAGCAAAATAACATATTCGCCTTTTTCTCTATGAGCATCAGCAGCCAGCCAGGCAGGGGCGTCGTGTAAAGGGCAGCGGTGAATTTCTTCAAATAATTTACTGACTTCTCGGGCCAGCACGACCTGATGTGTGCCGCCAAACACGTCCAGCATCGCTTGGACCGTGTCAATAATCCGGTGTGGTGCTTCATAAAATATCAAACTGGCTGGTGTATTCAGTAAGTCGCGTAAAACGGTTTCGCGTTGTCCGGCTTTGGCAGGCAAAAATCCGACGAAGTAAAAGCGATCAGCTAACAAACCGCTGGCTGACAAAGCGCTAATCGCCGCAGATGCACCTGGCAAGGGTGTTACGGGCACACCGGCAAGTTTTAAAACGTCAACGATTTTTGCGCCCGGGTCAGAGACGCCGGGTGTGCCTGCATCGGATACGAGAGCGATGCGTTCACCGGCTTGTAAGCGGTGCAGGATTTTTTCTGCGACTTCACGTTCATTATGCTGATGTGCGGCGATCAATGGCTTATGGATACCGTAGCGACTCAATAGTTGTGCTGTATTACGCGTATCTTCACAAGCAATGGCGTCGACAATTGAAAGCAAATGTAACGCCCGTAAGGAAATATCAGCGACATTCCCAATGGGTGTAGCGACTACATATAATGTGCCAACGGGATAATGTTGCCGGACAACAGCATCAATGATGGTGGGGCTGGAAAACAGTGTTGATTCGGTAGTGCTCATACCCGGCCATTCAAATTAATCAAAACCAGATTGTACGACAATGAGACGTGAAGCCGTTCAAGAAAGTACTGTAGCCGATCAATCTAAAGACCTGCGAACGGGTCGACGTCGTCGGGGTGACGAGGGGGAATTGTTGGCATTACGTTATCTCGAAAAAGCAGGGTTGACTCTGATACAAAGAAATTTTTTGTGCAAGGGGGGCGAGCTCGATCTCATCATGCGTGATGGTAGAAGTCTGGTCTTTGTCGAGGTCAGAGTACGTGCTTCGATGCAATTTGGCGGTGCCGTGTCGAGCATTACGCCAGCTAAACAAAGAAAGATGCAGCATGCGGCACAAGTCTTTTTACTGCAATTGAAACAACAGCCAGCGTGTCGATTTGACGTGATTGCCATCGAAGCAGGTACAATTCACTGGTTACAAAACGTAATTGTTGCCTAGCGCCTATCGTATAATCTGACACACTATGACAAACCAACGTATCTTGGCGCACTTCCACGAAAGTGCCGAATTAAAAATCCAGGCCGCTGATGAATTGGCGCTGCCTATTTCTGAGGCAGTGGAACTTATGTTCCAGGCGCTGTCTAACGGTAACAAAATTCTCGCGTGCGGGAATGGCGGCTCGGCTGCAGATTGCCAACATTTTGCCGCAGAATTAGTTGGGCGCTTTGAGCGTGAACGCCTGCCTTTACCCGCCATGGCATTGACGACTGATAGTTCTATTATGACTGCGATTGCTAACGATTATAGTTTTCAGGAAGTATTTTCGAAGCAAGTACAGGCGTTTGGTCAGTCGGGCGATATTTTGTTAGCTATTTCCACCTCAGGTAACTCGCCTGGCGTAGTCAATGCAATCAACGCGGCATTAGAGCGGGACATGCGCGTGGTTGCCCTGACTGGCAAAGGTGGCGGTGCAATCAAAAATTTATTAGGTGACACAGATGTGCATATTTGCGTTCCGCACGATAAAACGGCACGTATTCAGGAAGTGCATTTGCTAACCATACACTGTATTTGCGACGGTATTGATACCGCGCTCTTTGGAGGTGAAGCTGATGATTAAACAACGTTTTGGTAAGCTCTCGCGGTCTTTGTTATTAACAGGCGCCTGTTGTGCTGTCCTGATGAGCTTGCAAGGTTGTGTAGAACTCATGGTAGGTAGTGCTGTCGTAGGCACGTTCGCCACTGCTGACCGTCGTACCTTTGGCGCCCAAACCGAAGATAAATCCATTGCAGTCAAAGGAGAAATACGTCTTTCAAAAGCATTGAGCGATACGGCGCATGTTAATGTGAACTCCTATAACCGCCATGTTTTGTTAACTGGCGAAGTCGCTGATCAGCAAACGAAGGACAAAGCTGAGAATGAACTGAAAGCTGTCGAAGGTGTCGTGTCGGTGATTAATGAGATCCAAATTTCAGGTAATTCCAATTTCTCCGCACGTTCGAACGATGCCTTGATCACGACGAAAGTCAAAGCATCGTTTGTTGATACTAAAGATCTGTATGCCAATTCTTATAAGGTCATCACTGAAGGCAGTGTGGTTTATTTGATGGGCCGGGTTACCCAGCGTGAAGGTGACCGTGCGGCGGACGTCGCGAGTAGTGTCAGTGGGGTACGCAAAGTTGTGAAAGTGTTTGAGTACATTACCGAAGAAGAATTAAAGGCGATGCTGGTGCAGCCTGCCAAGTCAGAAAAAAGTGAATCTGGCAATTGAGTTTTAGCAAATTGATTCAAAAAAACCGATGAATTTTCATCGGTTTTTTTGTTTTACTATGCCAGATATCAGGATCTGCCAATAATAGAGGCAGTCGCCATTAACTCGTCGATCAACGCCAGTAACATTTTCCCTGGCATATCGTGTGGGTTGAGAATCGGCAATGGTGAATATTTGAGCAACATCGATGGATTGAGTTTACTCATGTTGACTTGTCCCATCGTCCAGCCTCCGTAGCGACGCTCAGTGATTTCTTCATAATCAAGCAAGATCACATCATGATGACGGCTATCTTTTAAAATATGGCTATACAACTGATTGACGGCATCGCGTCCACCTTCCAGAACTTGCATAAACACGGTGTCGGTATGGCATAAAACGCCAGTAATACCGTTCTGTGGATTATGCGAACGAGAAGTCTGCATGATCGATTGCACCGTATCGCAAATATTTGTATCAATGGCACGACTGGCATACAACAAACGAACTAACATAGGATTCCCTGTCTGGATTAACGTTTATTTGGTGCTTATTTGGTGTTTATTTATCGACAATTTATCGATAATCAGCGCTTGATTAACGATAAAAATTCACGGCGCAGATTGGGGTCTTTCAAGAAAGAACCATGCATCACGCTATTGATCATTTTGGCTTCAGTATCTTTCACGCCGCGCCAATGCATACAGAAGTGATCTGCTTCCATGACCACCGCCAAACCATCTGGTTGCATTTTCTCTTGCAGGGCATCGGCGAGTTGCACGACTGCTTCTTCCTGAATTTGTGGTCGGCTCATGATCCATTCAGCAATCCTCGCGTATTTTGATAAACCGATCAAATTCGAATGTTCGTTCGGCATGACACCTATCCATACCTTACCCATAATAGGGCAAAGGTGATGTGAGCATGCACTTCGGACCGTGATGGGGCCAATGATCATCAACTCATTTAAATGCGATGCATTGGGAAACTCGGTGACCGATGGCATTGGTACGTAACGGCCGTGGAACACTTCATTGATGAACATTTTAGCGACACGCCGCCCGGTATCCTGGGTGTTGTGATCGCTGTCGGTGTCAATCACCAGGCTTTTCAGCACTGCGCGTAATTTTTCTTCGACTTCTGCTTGCAGCTCTGCAAGTTCACCAGGCTCAATGAACTTGGCAATATTATCATTCGCGTGAAACCGCGTTTTGCTCGCAAGCAGGCGTTCCCGTATGCGTTGAGAGGTAGGGATGTTGACCGCTTGGTAAGCGATGGACGTATCGTTAGACATGCATAATTCCTATCGGAAAGGCCTATACCGGAATGCCTATGGTAACTGAATTCTTTATAGTTTGCTTTTGGCCGCGATTACCTCAGATTTCCAGAGCGGCAGGCAGTGTGGACAAAGACAAGTGGCGTTGGGATCGATGTCGGCTTTAGGTAAAGTGGGCGCGTCGATAGCAGGTAAAACCATACACCAACACGGCTGATTGGTTTTGTCTGCGACCGCACAAGTAAAGTCTTGTTGACAACGTTGACAAACACTCATCGTTGTTTATTTTTTGGTGTTGAAATACTGCCCGGATCCACGTCCTTGGATAAAGTGTGCATGGCTTTACGTAATAGATGCATTTGACCATTAAAATTGGTACAGGCATCACAAATCGACAGGTGCAGTTTTAAACGGGCGCGTTCGCTGACCGACAATGGCCGGTCTAGCCCTTCGGAGACGATCCGATGAGCTTGTTTGCAAGAGTATAAGAAAAATCGCATATATTGGTTACCTGTATTAGTGATTGCCAAACCAATTGAGGTCTAAGCATTCGCGCAGTCTTAAACGCGCACGATATAAGACCACCCAAAGATTAGACGTAGTCAGACTCAATTCCTTACAAATTTCTTCAGTATCAAGTTCCAACCACTCACGCATCATAAAAACTCTTGCTGTTTTTTCAGGTAAATTTTCAAGGCAGATCTCTAACACACGGAAAAAATCCTTTTGTTGCAAGCTCGATTCAGGCTCGCCCCAGGCATTCGGCATACTGACCGTATGGCCATTTGCCTTAAATAAATTGTCAATCAGATCAGCTTCTGATTCATCGTCGGCGGTATCAAGTGCAACTTCCCGCTTTAAACTGCGCAAATGATCAATTATTTTGAATTTCAGGATACCGGTCACATAGGTACGCAAACTAGATTGGCCGGCAAAACTATCCGGTTTTTCCAGTACAGCGAGTAAAGCTTCCTGCACAGCATCCTCTGCTGCGTTTTCGTTGCGTAATTGCAAAAAAGCAAAACGTAGCAGTAACGGTCGCATGCTTTCAAGCTGTTGATGCAAGTCGATAAGGTTGGTCATAAATTCAATAATGAATTGGCACAGGTAAAACCGGTATTATCCTGTAAAATTCGGGGCTAACGAATAAACCCTTCATGATACTTTCAGGATACCGTCATTATGAGCGATTTGAACGCAAAAGCAGAAGTGCCAGTTGATAAATTAGCCGGTGTCGAACCCGTCATTAAAGCGGAGATTCTGGCAGAAGCGCTGCCTTATATCCGTAAATTCCACGGTAAAACCATCGTGGTCAAATACGGTGGTAACGCAATGACCGAAGAGCGCCTGAAACATGGTTTTGCCCGTGACGTTATTTTGTTGAAATTAGTTGGCATGAACCCCGTCGTCGTGCATGGTGGTGGTCCACAAATCGACAATGCGCTCAAGAAAATGGGAAAACAGGGGACCTTTATTCAAGGTATGCGCATTACCGATGAAGAAACTATGGAAGTGGTTGAATGGGTGCTTGGTGGCGAAGTACAGCAAGATATCGTGATGTTAATTAATCATTATGGCGGTCAGGCAGTAGGTTTGACGGGCAAAGATGGCGGCTTGATTCGCGCCCGCAAAATGATGATGCCGGATCGTGAAAATCCGGGCGAAATGTTAGATATTGGCTACGTCGGTGAGATCGATGCGATCAACCCGGCTGTCGTCAAGGCTTTGCAAGATGATGCTTTCATTCCTATTATTTCGCCGATTGGTTTTGGTGACGATGGTCAGGCTTATAACATCAACGCGGATCTGGTTGCTGGCAAAATTGCAGAGATTCTGAAAGCTGAAAAGCTGATTATGATGACCAATATTCCAGGCGTATTGGATAAGCAAGGTAAATTAGTCACCGATTTGTCCGCGCGTGAAATTGATGAAATGTTCGCTGATGGCACGATTTCTGGTGGTATGTTGCCAAAAATTTCTTCGGCTCTCGATGCTGCAAAATCAGGCGTGAATACGGTGCATATTATCGACGGTCGTATTGAACATTCTTTGTTGCTCGAAGTGTTAACTGAACAAGCGTTCGGTACCATGATTCGTAGTCATTAATTTGTTGCCGACCTATCTATGGCTTCACGTTTGCCCTGACGTGAAGCATATTGTCCATGTTGGAAAAATCTGATGAAGAACGCACTTACACAGCGGTCTTCATTGGTCTGGCTGTTTGATCTTGACAACACGCTGCATAATGCGTCGCACGCCATTTTTCCGGCGATTAACCGGAATATGAATGCGTACATTGCGAAGGTGTTAGGTGATGGGATCACCCCAGCTGATGAGGTAACCGTCAATGCGGTACGCCAGGATTATTATCAACGATATGGCATCACCATGGTAGGGATGGTTCGACATCATGGCGTCAAAGCAGATGATTTTTTGCAGGCGGCGCATGACTTTGATGATTTGCAGACAATGATCAGGGCTCAACGTGGGTTGCTTCGTTTATTGCGTCAATTGCCGGGTAAGAAAGTATTGTTTACCAATGCCCCGCGTGACTATTCACAGCGTGTGATGCGCCATTTGAAGCTACATAAATATTTTGACGGTCATATTTCCGTCGAAGAAATGCATGTCCATGGCAATTTGCAACCGAAACCTTCGGCATCTTTTTTGCGGAAATTGTTAGCGACGCATGGTTGGTTGGCCCAAAATTGTGTTTTGGTCGAAGACAGTCTGGATAATTTACGTGCCGCGAAAAAAGTCGGCTTGCGGACCGTGTTGGTCAACGCTTATACGCCCGCACATTTACGTAACCGCCCTGCGGCTTGTGTTGATATCAGTGCTAAGTCAGTGGGTAGTTTATCGAGACGCCGACGCGGGTTTTTACCATAAAACGGGCATTTTGCATTAAGCTGATAACATGTAAGCTTTAGTCAAGTCTAATTTCTGACAGAATATTCTTTTTATCGCTTCACATTCATAGCCGGTTTCACATAGAATCTGAAGCCCGCAATGATTGCGGAGTCGCAGACCGTGACAATGTAACATCCGCGCCGTTTGGTGTTGGAGTTTGATTTGTCACCTCATCAAATTTTTTCGTTACTCAGAACAAAGAAAAATGGCAAGTACCAAACCTGGCGAGCGCAAATTACAGATATTACAGACGCTGGCAAGCATGCTCGAAAACCCGAAAGGGGAAAAAATAACGACGGCCGCACTAGCCGCCAGAGTTGAGGTGTCCGAGGCAGCGCTGTATCGTCATTTCGCCAGCAAGGCACAAATGTTCGAAGGCTTGATTGAGTTTATCGAGGCCTCGATTTTTGGTCTGATTAATCAGATCAGCACCCAACAGGAAGATGGACTTGCACAAACACAGGCCATTATCCTGATGCTACTTAACTTTTCTGAACGAAATCCGGGCATGACCAGAGTATTGATCGGCGATGTTCTGGTGAACGAGGATGAACGATTGCAAGTGCGTATGAATCAATTGGCTGATCGTATTGAAATGGCATTTCGGCAATCTTTACGTTTAGCTGCAACTCAAGGCCATTTACCTGAGACTGAGGCTGGCGTTCGTGCTTCATTGCTGAGCAGTTTTGTATTGGGGCGGTGGATGCGTTTTGCAAAGACTGGATTCAAGCAATTGCCGACCGAGAATGCTGCACTGCAAATCGCAATGCTGTTACGCTAAAGCCGCAATTCGTGCAATTTCTCCTGTTTCCGCAGTATCATGGTGCGCCGATGCTAAAAAGCACGGTAGCCTGATATTAAAATTACACAGAAAAAACTGTGACAGGAGACAACAATGAAAGTATCTGAAAGTCGGATGGTCGACGGGACGGACGCGCAGTTAAGGCGTCGCCACATCGACATTTTGTTGGGTAAATATGCGGAAAGTCATTTACATCCAGTGAATGAAATAATTCATTGTATTTGTGTGCCAGCGATCGTGTTTTCTTTCCTGGGAATGATCTGGTCGGCGCATCCCTTAGCAGCTTGTGCTGCCGTCATGACGAGTCTGCTTTATTATTTTTCTCTATCTGTGCGTTTTGCCATAGGCATGTTGCTGATGTCGGCGGTGATGCTCTTGATATTGCAGCAGTTACCACCTGCAGGTATCTGGAAAATTTCTTTGCTGATCTTCGTCGTTGCCTGGATAGGGCAGTTCATCGGACACAAAATTGAGGGCAAAAAACCATCGTTTTTTGACGATTTGCGCTACTTATTGATCGGGCCATTATTTGTTCTCGGATTGTTGTATCGCCGTTTGAATCTGAAGTACTAAGATACTAAAAGATAACCCTCATTTGTCAGCAGAGCAATCGTGCTCCGCTGACATACACGATGGTTTAGTTAATGGTAAAAGGTAAGCGGCAGTCGGTGTTTGGTGGATGCTTAATGGTGAATGGTGAATGGTGAATGGTGAATGGTGAATGGTGAATGGTGAATGGTGAATGGTTCAGAGGATGTGATCAACTTGACTCATCCCGTTCGGATCATACAAAGACCAAGTATTCCTACCTGCATTTTTAGCTGCCTTAAGTGCAAGATCAGCTAAGTGCAAAAATAAACGTTGATCGACCGCATGTAAAGGGCAGCAAGCAATGCCAATACTTCCGGTGACAACCAAACGTTTGCCTTCTAGTGTTAATGGTTTTTGCATTGCCTGAACCAACCTTGCCGCGAGATTTTTGACTGTATCGAGATTATCGACATCAGGTAGAACGGCGGCAAATTCATCAGCATCCACTCGGCATAAAGTATCCGTATTGCGTAATACTTCAGATAAACGCTGCGCCATAATTGCCAGGATTTGATCGCAGACATCGTAGCCATAGACTTGGCTGATGTTTTTAAAATGATCAAGATCAATAAACATCAGCGCCATCATTTCCTGATTGGCAATGGCATCTTCCAGATTATTGGTCAACAAACGATGGAAGTAATGTCGGTTAGGAAGCTTCGTTAAACTATCGTGATTCTCTAAAATATTCAGGCGATTTTCTGCTTCGCGTCGTTCGTGGGCTTCGCTATGAACATCCTCTTCCCACGCCTCAATACGCGCTAGCATCAAATTAAAATGTCGGTGTAGGTGTCCAAAATCCTGATCGGAATTTACCGCAGAACGCGAGCTGAAATCACCCGTCGTAGCGACCTTTTCTGCCATATCAGCCAGCTGCAACGCGGGTTGCAATAATTTGAGCTGATGTTTGGTTAGCACGTAAGCAGTGATGACGGCGATGAAAGCAAAACCAGCCAAGTCACAAATAAATAACTGAAAAATCCGTCGATACATGGCGGATGTTTTACTTTGCACGACCAACTGACCGTGTACGCCTGCGGCGTCAATAATCGGTGTGCTAATTACCACGCTTAAGGCGGAGAAATGGACTTCCGAGGTTTTCTCTAAAACGATATCCGGCATGCTTTCAACGTTAATTAAAGCACTGGCATTGGAGCCAAGTAGAGCATGTCCTCGGCGGTCGTAGAGTGTGATGGCGATGACATCTGTATCGCTTTCTGTATTTAACACCAGACTTTGCATGCCTCGTAAATCACCTGCAACCAACTGATCAGATAAATTGTTGGCGAGGACCACGGTCTTCAGTAGCATTTCGCTGCGGATTTGTTTGTGCACCTCAAAACCAGCAATAAAAGAACAAAGCAATAGTGCAGCACTCATCGCCAGTGTGAGCAGGCGCAGATGTTGTACGAACATTTGTTTTGCTGCCGGTGAGCGGAGGTAAATTTTTTCCATGTGACTCTGATGTCTAACGACCCTATGAAAAGTGATATGTAATGCTCTGTTAGTTGGGAGAGACGTACAACCCGGTGGGTGCATCGTGCTCAGGTGTGGGGTGGGGTGGATTTAGTCGTTTTTTCCGGTGGAAATCTGGCTTTAGCTGTTTTAAATTTCCATCAATTTATTGGCGAGTTTATTATTTGCAGCTTCATAACAGGAGATAGTTTTACGTAAGTTTTGCATTGTGGCAAGAAAAAACGTCTAGTCCCGCCTCTAATGCAACACCTTGCCATTTTTGCATAATGTATAAATGATCATAGAAATTTTGCTTGCCCAAGATTTTTCCAACGTAAAGCTGCAATTAACAACTAATGCAAAGAGCTCGATCTGCGAGTAAACTCTGGCACCACCTCAAGTTTAAGTAAAACCGTGCCTCTAATTTTTGATAGCCCAACTGTCGTCGCGGGTTTGCAGCATGAACGCCGCGCCTTTGCCTTGCTTGACGATGCGCATACTGAATCCGCACAATCCCGCCTTTATGTAGATTTGCAGGAGGTATTGCTGTGTGCTGATAAGGCAGAATGGCCTGCATTCATACAGAATCTCGATGCCGCGCTTGAAAAAGGATATTTCGCTGTCAGCATGCTGTCGTACGAAACCGGCGCCCAGTTGCAAAACATTGCACCGCGCGACACGCCTGCGATATCTAAAATTCTCATATTCACTACTTGTTACCAGCTTAACCCATTGCAGGTGCAGGAATTTTTGACGAACATGTCATTGCTTGACAGATCGCCGCAGGCATCTATCGCCGGAATTGCGAATATTCGTCCTAGTGTGAATGAACAACAATTCGATGAAGCCATTAGCAAGGTTCAGGCATATATCACGGCGGGTGATACTTATCAGGTGAATTATACGTATCGATGGCATTTTGATGCGTATGGTAGTCCTTTACATTTGTATCGCCGGTTAAGAGAACGGCAACCAGTGCCTTATGGAGCGCTGATCCAGCTCCCTGATGGTGAGGCAATAGTGTCGATGTCGCCAGAACTGTTTGTGCGCCACAGTCGTGGGCAATTGCAAGCCCGTCCGATGAAGGGCACGGCAGCCGCAACGGGTGACACATTAATAGACCAAAAAATCGCAGCAGAGCTGGCGCAGGATACCAAGAATCGTGCAGAAAATCTGATGATCGTCGATTTGCTGCGCAATGATTTAGGACGTATCGCCGAAGTCGGATCGGTCAGCGTGCCAAAGTTATTCGAGGTTAATCGTTTTTCCAGTGTGCTACAAATGACGTCCACTGTTGATGCACGCTTACGCCAGAATTTGCGTCTGATCGACATTTTGTCTGCGTTGTTTCCATGTGGCTCGATCACTGGCGCACCGAAACGTCGCACGATGGAAATTATTCGTGAAATTGAAACCGCGTCACGTGGCTTGTACACCGGAGCGATAGGTTGGTTTGATCCTCCCACAGATACAACAACACCGGGCGATTTCTGTTTGTCGGTACCTATCAGAACCTTGCAACTAAAGGCGCCCGAGCCACCACGAAAGCGACAGCTGAGACGCGGTGTGATGGGGGTTGGCGCAGGAATTGTATATGACAGCGTGGCACACGAAGAATTTGCCGAGTGTCAGCTTAAGGCCAAATTTTTAACAGGATTGCAAGCCCAATTTGAGCTATTTGAAACCATGTACGCGACCCATGAAGGCGGGTGTCGACATCGGTATCATCATCTTGAACGATTACGTAAATCGGCCAATTATTTTGGTTTTATATGGGAAGAATCCAAGATCAATCGTCTGCTACAAGATGCTTGTGATGCGTTACCACCACAAATACCGCATCGCCTGCGTTTAAGGTTGAATCCACAAGGGCAGGTTGAAATTAGCACTGGTGTATTAAACCCACTTAGTACGCAGCCCAAGGTGCTTTTAGCCGACCAACCAACCGATAGCAACGATTTGTTTTTGCAACATAAAACAAGCATCCGCGAATGTTATGACAACGCCTGGAAAAAGGCAGAACAACATGGCGCATTTGATATGCTCTTTTTTAATGAGCAAGGACATCTGACGGAAGGCGGACGCAGTAATGTCCTGCTACTCAAAGAAGGCCGTTGGTTAACGCCACCTTTATCTGATGGTGTATTGCCAGGCATTATGCGTGCGCAATTGCTTCTCGATCAACGCTATCGTTTAACTGAACAAACATTAACTCGTCATGACCTCGAGAGCGCGCAACAAATTATGTTGTGCAATTCACTTCGAGGTGTATTCAGTGTGGAATTAGTCACACAAGCGATCTGATACAGCGCAATTTTTATGAGAAATACCAGACTTTTTAGTTGAGAGTTTGTACTTTTTTTAAGCAGCGAGTTACACTCAAAAAATAAGGCAGGAACATGTCTGCCTATTTAATTTATACGGAGACCTACCCATGAAGCAACGTTTCGTTCTCGCAGCTTTGCCTGCTCTGCTGTCTTTAATCATCTGTGCACCTGTATCGGCGCAAATCAAAGTGGGTGTCAATGTATCTGCCACAGGCGCTGGCGCTTCATTGGGGATTCCCGAAAAAAACACATTCGCTTTATTGCCCAAAGAAATTGCCGGTAAGAAAGTCGAGTACATCATTTTAGATGACGCATCAGACACGACCACAGCAGTTAAAAATGCCCGCAAATTAGTCTCTGAAGACAAAGTTGATTTGCTGATTGGCTCGACGATTACGCCGCCGTCATTGGCGATGATTGACGTTGCTGCAGAAAGCGAGACACCGATGATTTCGATGGCGGCCTCGGCGGTTATTGTCGCGCCGATGGATGCCAAACGTTATTGGGTCTTTAAAACACCACAAAACGATTCCCATATGTCGACAGCGATTACCAGTCACATGGCAGATACAGGCATCAAAACCGTTGCATTTATTGGCTTTAATGATGCCTACGGTGAAGGATGGTATAGAGAATTTTCTAAATTGGCAGAATTAAAAAAAATCAAAATCGTTGCTAATGAGCGGTTCGCCAGACCGGATACCTCGGTAACTGGGCAGGTATTAAAAATCATGGCCAGCAATCCTGATGCAGTGTTGATTGCCGGCGCAGGTACGCCTGCAGCGTTACCGCAAAAGACCCTGAAAGAGCGCGGCTATAAAGGAAAAATCTATCAGACTCACGGCGTTGCTAACAATGATTTTTTACGGGTCTGTGGGAAAGATTGCGAAGCTACCTTTTTACCGGCAGGACCTTTGTTGGTGGCAGCACAATTGGCCGCTGAAAATCCGGTCAAAGCATCCGCTTTAAAATATACGGCTGCCTATGAAAAAGCCTATGGCGCAGGCAGCATTTCGACATTTGGTGGACATGCCTGGGATGCAGGTATGTTGCTGGAAAATGCTGTGCCAGCGGCCCTCAAAAAAGGCCAGCCGGGTAGCAAAGAGTTCCGTGCAGCGTTGCGTACCGCGATTGAAAATACGACCAATCTCGCAGTGTCGCATGGCATTGTCAATATGGGTCCAACCGATCACGTAGGATTCGACCAGCGCTCACGCGTGATGGTGCAAATTGTCGGTGGTAAATGGAAGCTGATCAGCCAGGGAAATTGATATTTTACTGCGGTCATTTCAGCGCCATTATTTACCTATTTTTCTGATGTGAAAGTCTGCTTTCTATGGATTTTTCAATTGCCGCCATCCTGGCGCAAGATGGCATTACCAGCGGCGCGGTGTATGCGTTGCTGGCCTTAGCTTTGGTGTTAGTTTTTTCGGTCACCCGCATTATTTTTATTCCACAAGGCGAATTTGTTGCATTTGGTGCCTTAACTCTGGCGGCAATACAAAATGGTAAGGCGCCACATACAGCGACGTTGTTGGTGGTGCTGGGGGTGTTGTGTTGGATAAAGGAAAGCGTTGTAGCAATTCGCAGTCGTTCTCAAAATTCACCCGCTAGTCATACTGTCAAGCGACTTTTACAATCCGGTTTTATATTGGTTGTGTTACCTGCTGTAATGTGGGGTACGACGCATCAATTCAACTTGCAAGACTGGCCTTTATTCGGACAGGTTTTATTGGCCTTAGCGTTAGTAATTCCTATGGGGCCGATGATTTACCGACTCGCCTATCAACCGCTGGCAGAGGCAAGTACATTGGTATTGCTGATTGTTTCAGTGGGTGTGCATTTTGCATTGACGGGTTTGGGTTTGGTCATGTTTGGTGCCGAGGGATCTCGTACTACTGCATTTAGTGATGCTCACTTTGAAATTGGTGCACTGATGATTTCCGGACAAAGCGTGGTCGTGATTGCGGTGTCTGCGTTATTAATTGTCGCCTTGTATTTTTATTTTGAACGCAGTTTATCCGGTAAAGCTTTACGTGCGACTGCCGTCAACCGCCTTGGCGCGCAGTTGGTCGGCATCGGTACAACGCAAGCAGGTCGCCTGGCATTGACCTTGGCGGCCACCATAGGCGCGCTCTGTGGCGTATTGATTGCACCGATGACGACCGTATATTACGACGGCGGCTTTTTGATCGGACTGAAAGGTTTCGTTGGCGCGATTGTTGGAGGTTTAGTCAGTTACCCTTTAGCGGCAGCGGGTGCAATATTGGTTGGTTTATTGGAATCCTATTCGTCATTTTGGGCGAGTGCTTACAAAGAAGTGATCGTGTTCACCTTGATTATTCCGGTGCTCTTGTGGCGTTCATTGACCACCACCGCGCATGACGAGGAGGATGAAGCATGAAAAAGAATATCCTCCAAAAAGGATTGTTTAACTTCGGTCAATATCTGGCAATGGCATTGTTGTTATTGCTACCCGTTTTTCCGGTCCCAGAATTTTGGATTACGCTAGGGAATTACATCGGACTGTCTGCGATCGTCGCCCTAGGGCTGGTGTTGTTGACCGGCATCGCCGGGTTGACTTCGTTCGGACAAGCGGCCTTTGTGGGTATCGGTGCGTATGCCACGGCCTATTTAAGCACGGCGATGGGATTCTCACCGTGGGTGGGTTTGTTGGTTGGCTTGCTTATTACAATGCTAGCAGCGATCGCGATAGGCGTGATTACGATGCGCTTATCTGGCCACTATCTTCCATTGGGTACGATTGCCTGGGGATTGTCTCTATTTTATCTCTTCGGTAATACAGAATTTTTGGGTAAATATGATGGTTTGAATGGCATTCCCGCCATTACTATTCTGGGTGTTAGTCTGGATAATGGGCGCACTATGTTTGCCCTGATCTGGTTGATTTTATTCATTTGCATTATTGCGCTCCAACATTTGTTGCAATCACGTCCAGGGCGCGCCATCCGCGCGCTCAAAGGCGGTGTCGTTATGGCAGAAGCAATGGGCGTGAATACGTTCAGAATGAAATTGATTATCTTCGTCATTGCCGCCATGTTGGCGAGCATTTCTGGATGGTTGTACGCCCATTTACAACGGGCGGTAAACCCCACGCCATTCGGTCTCAATGCCGGTATTGAATATCTGTTTATGACCGTCGTTGGCGGGGCTGCATATCTCTGGGGTGCGGTACTTGGCTCCGCCTTGCTGACGATCCTGAAGGACAAATTACAATCGTTTTTGCCAGCGTTGTTAGGCAGTGAAGGTAATTTTGAAATTATTGTTTTTGGTGTTTTACTTGTATTTCTGTTACAGCACGCACGTGATGGTGTGTGGCCTCATCTGGCACGTTTTTTTAGGACGATTGGTAAATCCTGGTTACCAGGAAATTCTGATTTTATGGTGAATCAACAAGCTGCCACATTATCTCATCGCCAAAAGCCAGCAGCCAATACCGTCATTTTGGAAGTTGATCAGGCACGCAAGCAATTTGGCGGCTTACTGGCCGTCAATGACATGCAATTCAGCGTCCATGCAGGACAAATTCTCGGTCTGATAGGCCCAAATGGCGCTGGTAAATCGACGATGTTTAATCTGATTACGGGTGTGCTTCCCTTGACGTCCGGTGCGGTCAGATTTTATTCGAACGGAAGCTTACAGAATATTGCCGGGCTTCCTTCTCGGGATATCGTCAGCCGAGGCATGGCGCGCACTTTTCAACATGTGCGCTTACTGAGCACGATGAGTGTTTTGGAAAACGTTGCCATTGGTGCTCATCTGCGCAACAAAGGACATGACGTAACGGATGTCGTCGCCAGTATTTGTCGACGTGATCGTCACGTTGAAGATAGTTTGCTCGCTGAGGCAAGCAGGCAGTTAGAACGTGTTGGATTGTCACATCTGATGCATGAAGAAGCAGGAAGCCTGGCTTTGGGGCAACAGCGTATTTTAGAAATTGCCCGCGCTCTATGTTGTGACCCCGTTCTGTTGTTACTCGACGAACCGGCGGCTGGCCTACGTTATAAAGAGAAGCAAGAATTGGCGGCTCTTTTAAATAAATTACGCGCGGAAGGGATGAGTATTTTGTTGGTAGAACATGACATGGATTTTGTAATGAATTTAACCGATCATCTGGTCGTCATGGAGTTTGGAACCAAGATCGCTGAAGGTCAACCAGAAATGATACAACGGCATCCCGCGGTGTTAGAGGCGTATCTGGGTGGGGTGGATTGATGAACTTGCTGACGGTCTCTGATTTGGAAGTATTCTATGGCAAGGTACAAGCCTTACAGCCTACTGCGATCAATGTCGATATGGGAAAAATTGTGACCGTTATTGGTCCAAACGGCGCAGGCAAATCCACGATGCTTAATGCCATTGCCGGCGCGTTACCTGCGACCGGAAGTCAAACTGGAAATGTTCTTTTTAGCGGACAAAATTTGGTGGGCGTAGCAATAGAAAAACGTGTTGCTGTCGGGATGTCGTTGGTGCCAGAAAAACGTGAGTTATTTGCCAGCATGAAGGTGGAAGATAATTTATTGCTCGGGAGTTACCGACGCTATCAAGCGGGTGAAAAAGAGTATGCCGATCAGATGCGCGTGGTGTATGACTTGTTTCCACGTCTTAAAGAACGTCGTCAACAGCAAGCAGGTACCTTATCCGGTGGTGAAAGGCAGATGTTGGCTTTGGGACGTGCATTGATGGCTAAACCACGTTTGCTGATGCTGGATGAGCCTAGTCTTGGGTTAGCACCACTGATCGTCAAAGAAATTTTTCAGATTATTCAGCGATTAAAGCAAACAGGTGTGGCGATTTTGTTGGTCGAACAGAACGCTCGGGCAGCTTTGCAAGTGGCAGATTATGGTTATGTACTTGAAACCGGCGCCGTCGTTTTAGAAGGTGCGGCCAGCGATCTGGCCGAAGATCAACGTGTGGTTGATACCTATCTGGGCTTGACGAAGAAGTGAACGGTCGAGTTGTGGAGTTATCGAGTTGTGAAGTTATTGAGCTGTCAAAGCGCACCGTGCCATATCAGCATGGTTCAATGACAAATTCCTTTGTCTACAGCGGTGAAACCCAAACCTCGCGATCAATCATTGCAGCGATTGCTCCTTTTTTCCGTAGGCGGAAGAAAGGTTTGGGGATGAGCTTGGTTGCAACAACAGCTTCCTTTTGAATCACTTAGACGTATGTAGACGGATGCATCGCGCCGAACCCGATCATCGCGCAATTGTGGATTTACAAAGATTACAAAGATTGTAAAGATTGTAAAGATTATCAAATAGTCTATAATAAATTTCACCTAAACGTATCACGAGTCAGCTCAATGCCCATCGCTAAAATTGAAGTGTGTCGTGCGCGGCCTCCAGAGCAGGTGGCGGCAATGATTGAGGCCGTCTATCAGGCGCAATTGGAGGCGCTGAAGGTACCCACGGACGACAAGCAAATACGCTATATTGAACACAAGCCAGAGCATTGCCCGATTCCACCTGGCAAAACAGGGAATTACACTTTCGTTGAATTTTTACTGTTTCCGGGTCGTTCTCTCGAAGCAAAACGTCGCTTATATCAAGGCATCGTCCAACGTTTTGGTGCAATGGGGATTCAGGCCTCTGACATCCTGATTGTGTTGCACGAACCACCGCTAGAGAATTGGGGTATTCGCGGCTTACCCGCGTCTGAAGTTGATCTGGGGTTTAATTTGCATGTCTGAAAACTACGAGAGGCAAAAATGGAAATCTTGTCAGAAGACAGTTTGTTGATTCTTGTCATCCTGGCGGTCAGTGTCGGTATTTTCTTGCATATCAAAGCCTATGGAGGAAAAGACGGCGAACGATACCGCAAGATGCAAATGCAAGGCCCTTTTGTGCCGACATCTGATGATAAAAAAAGTTATCCTGCGGAATAAAAACGCAATATTAAAAAATTGGAAAGAAAAACCGTGATCAAACCTTTGACGGCAGTTTTTTTGTTGCTCGTGAGCGGATTAAGCGTAGCGCAAGAAAAACCGCCATTGAATTATGAAAGTTGGGGCGTTTGTCCGTTTGAATGTTGCACATATCGTGATTGGACGTCAGAGGAAGATACGCCAGTGCACCGTCGCCGTGATGATAAGTCGCCAGTCGTCTTTCGTTTACAGCGTGATGAACAGGTGACGGGGTTGACGGGCGTTGTGGTGACAGAAAAGCCGATGATCGTGACGATCGATAGAACGGTAGAAGATGGTTTTAATAATGGTGAAAATGTGTCGCAACTGACGCTACATACCGGTGATGTCGTGTACTTCTTGGCGCCGTTGGGCGAAGGCAATTTTACATTCTGGTATCACGGTAAAGTATATCAAAGTGGTGATGGCCTGAGGACGGTGCCGCGCGATGACCAATACGGTGCGATGACGTGGTGGAAGCTTGTGAGAAACAGCAAGGGCAAAATGGGTTGGACACGTTCCACCAGGTTTAAAAATGTTGATGCTTGTGGATGATTAAGGTAAATCGTTTTGTGAACAACCTTTGAAAAATCGCATCAACAAACAGAGCAGATTTCGTTGAAGCACTCTTTGACTTAATGCGGGGCAAATATGACGGGAATTTCAATGACAAATTTTCCGGCGCACCTGGGTCTGGGTGCGACAGTCAGCGCAGAACCCGCTTTCACTGGTGACATGCAGTGGTACGAAGCTTACGTTAGCCGACATCTGTCCGACGGCGTAGAGGGTAGGTTGGTATCAATGCATACCTTTGATCGTTCATGGGATATGGGGGGAATGCATCCTCACGGCGCCGAGTTGGTGCTGTGTACAGCCGGCGAATTGACTTTATATCAGGAACATCCTAATGGAGAGAAAACGCACATGATATTGAAGTCAGGTGATTATGCGATTAACCCGCCAGGGATATGGCATACGGCAGATATTGTCGTATCAGCGACAGTGGTATTTATCACTGCGGGAGTAGGTACACAGCATCGAGAACGAGCCAATTGAAACGGTGTAATGTGTTGCTCGCAATCTTGAATTGATTGTCGATTAATAATCGTTGCATCCTGGTTTTGGTTTGGTTTGGTTTGGTTTGGTTTGGTTTGGTTTGGTTTGGTTTGGTTTTGTTTTGACTACTTCTAGACTGTTTCTTAAATCACCAGAAATGTAAGCAGAAAAAAAGATTAGGTGATTTTGCAAAAGGTGTGTATATTGCGTCCTGTACTTGCATCAAGTCGTTATATTGTTGGTCCCAATTCCGCATAGCTGTATCCTCTGGCTGTTCTGTTTTTTCTCCTCCGGTTTTATTTCTTGGTTTCAAGTGCCTACAGGCATGCGGACAATGTCGTCTGCGCCAGATAATAAAAAGGAAAATAACATGAGTACTCAAACAGGAATCGTTAAATGGTTCAATGATGCTAAAGGCTTCGGCTTTATCGCTCCAGATGCAGGCGGCGCAGATTTGTTCGCTCACTTTCAGGACATTCAATCCAATGGCTTCAAAAGCTTGAGTGAAAACCAGCGCGTTTCTTTCGAACGCACTTCTGGTCCTAAAGGCGACAAAGCAAGTAACATTCAGGTTCTCGCATAATTTTATTTTTTCAATTGGCTGAATTTTCCGCCTTAATTTGTTGAGATTGAAATTTGCTTTTCGCTGTATCGTTTTCGTCGTATCGATGCTCTGATTGTTCTGAAATACCGGCCTGGTGCACTATGCAGATAGCATAGGTGCCTGGTGAACAAGCTTCATCTTTGCGACAAACTTTCACATGTCACTAAGACGCTCTCAAGCGAATTACTGATGCATCACCCATTCTCACCGGCCAGTGGCACCACACAGATAGTGTGGGTTATTGGGAAATGGCGTAGTGGGTGTCAGATGTTTCATCATGCATCCTTTTATCAAAGACTATTGAAATGATGTGCGGCATGCGCTGCATAGAATTCAACGAGATTTTGCTCTGAAGGATTTGTGAAAGTTCACATTCGTTTTAACTCTGTCATCTGCATAAAGCTGACATAGACAGGAATAGGCGACTCACCCCGCAAGCACCGCGCAGATAGCACGGGCATTGCTCTAGTCGACGGCACCACGCAGATAGCATGGGTTGTTGACGAGTCGTTGCAATGAATGTATCGCCCACCAAATTTTTGGTGGGCTTTTTTATTTCTGGTTTGTTTTTGGAATTACGATAACCATTTGTGTCGCTATCAACGTGACAGCATTACTTTTTACCGGTGACACTGACCAGGTAACGTACTAATATTTTAATCTCGTCGTCACTCAAACCCTTGATGGCTGGCATCTCACCTTTACCGTGGCGCACGGCGTTTTCTATTATCTCAGCATTTGGTTGCAAACTATCAAGATCCGGCCCACTTTCTGCCATTGAATCAGCATGCTTTAAGCTGTGGCAAAACGAGCAGGCTGGCACGGCTTTTTGATTAAAGATTAGTTTGCCTTGTTCTTCGATATTTTGCCCTACCGCTACATTGCCAATTGTTGCACCAACGAGCAACAATAACGCATAGGACGTCGATATTTTCAGTATTAGTTTCATTACTCAGTGCCCTTCTGAAAATTGGTTTTACTGCAAAAATATATTCACAGCAGCAAGCGTGACGACGGGATTTTCTTCCTGCGGTACATGCCCTAACTCATCAAACATAATCAACTTGCTACCGACAATATCTCGTTGAAACCATGCGGCGTTTTCGGGCGGAATTAATTTGTCTTTGCCACCCCACAAAATTAGCGTGGGTACATGGATGTTCTTAATCAGATCGGCGTCTGCTCCCTGATCGAGCTGTTTCATACGAATTCCCAGGGCGTGGCGATTACCTGCACGCAAAGTCATCGCCTCATAACGGTCAACCAATGCGGAGGTCACTTTTTCAGGATCACCATACACATTTTTTACGCTCTGTTCCATCATCGAATGCGGCAGTGTGTGCGTCATGAGCCAAGACATGGCAGGCAACCGCGCAAGCTTGAACCCCAGCGGTATTGCCAGCGGTGTGAACGCATATCCACCCGCATCAACCAAAATCAGTTTATCTACCCGGTTTGGCGCTGCTACCGCAACATGCCAGGCGATCTCACCTCCTAAAGAATTACCACCGATGACTGCATGGTTAACATGCATGGCGTCCATCAGATCCAGAATAAACTGGCTATAGTTTGCAATATGGTAATCATCAGTCTGGTTAGGTCCTGTCAATCCAAAGCCTGGTAAATCCATGGTAATGACGCGATGTTGTTTTTTGAGTTCTTTGACCCATCCTTCCCAGGTATGCAAGCTCGACGACGTGCCGTGAATGAGCACGATTGGGGCTGGATCTTCATGCCATCCTTCGTCCCGGACATGCACTAAAAACCCTTTCACATCAACAAATTGGGATGGTGGTGGCGCCCATTGTTGAGTGAGTTCTGCAACACTTCGGTCTGGTGCCCAAGTCAACGCTAAAGAAATGAAGACCATTCCAGCGATGGCAGAAAGTATGATCATGCATACCAGTAGTAATTTCTTTTTTAGACTGGAAGGGGTGGATGTTGATGACATGTAATTTACTTCATTGAACCGAATCCGAGATTATATGTTGATGAGACGACACGAACCGAACATTTATGCCAATTTCGGCTTGGTGTATGACGAATCAGCAAAGAGGAAATAGTGTGTATCGTGCCCTTAACGAAAGTTTTTGGTTTACGTCAATTTTGTTACAGGTAGACAAGCTATTATTTTCATAAGAATTAAATAAAATTTCTTTGCGGAAATTTTTCATGAAGTTTTCACAAAATATAACGAAAATAGACAAAAAACTTCACTATTTTTAACGCTGAAAAGTTGGTATTCGGCTATTCTAGTGTGCTTAAAAGTAACTAATTATTATCGGCTATGGCGTGTTTTCAGGCGTTCCCACATTTTCAGATTCGCCCGCGTTGTTCGACAAAGTCGCGGCCGGAAAAGATGCTGCTTGGCACGGATTTAGTCTGGATACCTGAAATTCAGCGTTCTATAATGCAATTCGGAGAACGTTACTTGCAGCGTATGTTCAGTCCGCAAGAGTTATCTGATTGTCATAGTTTGCATCAGAATGACTATGCCAGTCTGGCAGCAAGAGTGGCCGCAAAAGAAGCCACAATGAAAATTTTAGGGCTGACAAAAGAGTCGGTCGTGCCTTGGAACTCAATTGAAGTCATCCGTCGTCAAAACGGCAGTCCTGTTTTACGTTTGCATCGCCAGGCGCTGGCATTCGCTCGTGCGGCACGTATTGACGAATGTGTACTAAGTCTTAGTCATGAACATGACTATGCCATCGCGACGGTTATTGGCACATCACGATAAGAGTTGGCTCAAAAAAATAAAGTAAGCATGCCGATGAAGTATGTTGATCACTATTCAGAAATATTCATTAACACCATTTACATTTCATTTAGTCATTGAGAGAAATTTATGAGCAAAGAGCAAATCCGCCAGGTATTAAAAGAACATGGAAAATTTTCGGCCAACATCGACACATTGGCTGATGATGCTGATTTATATGAAGCCGGCATGACTTCGCACGCCAGCGTTAACGTGATGCTGGCGCTGGAAGACACATTTGACCTGGAATTCCCGGATCGCATGTTAAAACGCAGTGTTTTTGAAAGTATCAATGCCATCAATGCTGCCATTGAAGAATTGACTGCCTGATATGAAAACCGATTCCACTCTACTCACTTCGGCGCGACTGGTGGCGTCGGAGTTTGCCGCATCGAATGCTGATGCAGTCGATCAAGATGGTCGTTTTCCCATTGAAGCGGTCAACGCGCTAAAACAAGAAAAATTGTTGAGTGCGTATGTCCCCGTCGAGCTCGGTGGCGCGGGAGCCAGCCTGAGCGAGTTGGTGGAAATTTGCGACGTGCTTGCACGCCAGTGTGCGTCGACAGCGATGATTTTTGCGATGCATCAGATTCAGGTCATTACGATTGTGAAACATGCATTAGACAATCCTTGGTATCGCAATTATTTGCAGGAATTGGCACAGCATCAATATCTGATCGCTTCCGTAACTTCTGAAGTTGGTGTTGGTGGCGAAATGCGCCGTAGTCAGTGTGCTGTGCACATTGAAGGCACACGGTTTTCTTTAGTGAAAGATGCGACCACGATTTCTTACGGTGCCCAGGCTGATGATTTATTGGTGACCGCCCGTCGTGCACCGGATGCGCCGAATAGTGATCAATCATTAATCCTCGTGCGTAAAGCCGACTATACGCTGGAACAAAAAGGTAATTGGGACACGATGGGTATGCGCGGTACATGCAGCCCCCCATTTTTAATGACCTCCAGCGGCGACGTTGCACAAATTATCGACGCACATTTTGGTGATATGTCTGCACAAACGGTAGTGCCAGTGTCACATCTCTTGTGGGGTGGTTGCTGGACTGGATGTGCGGCAGCGGCTGTCAATAAAGCACGGGCGTTTGTGCGTGGTCAGGCACGTGCCAATCCCGGGACCGTGCCGCCAACAGCACTGCGTCTGGCTGAATTGGTCAGCATGTTGCAAAGCTTACGTACATCAGTCCGTGCATGCCTGACTGAGTACGAAGAATTGTCAGCCGCCGAGGATGCGGCTGTTGGCCCGTTGTCATCAATCGGTTATTCACTCAAAATGAATAATCTGAAAGTCGATGCAACCCAGGCACTACCACAAATCGTGATCAAAGCTTTATCAATTTGTGGCATTCTAGCCTATAAAAATAATAACAAATTTAGCATGGGCCGGCATTTGCGTGACGGACTATCATCCATGTTAATGGTAGGTAATGACCGTATTTTAGCAACCAACGCTAATCTGTTATTAGTACTCAAAGACGACTAAAATTCAAAGAGGAAATGCCCATGTCTATCGATTTTTCACCTGAGTTGTTGACCAATGACCTGGTCGAAG
This sequence comes from Undibacterium sp. SXout20W, assembly GCF_049340285.1. Classification (NCBI taxonomy): domain Bacteria; kingdom Pseudomonadati; phylum Pseudomonadota; class Betaproteobacteria; order Burkholderiales; family Oxalobacteraceae; genus Undibacterium; species Undibacterium sp. SXout20W. The sequence continues at coordinate 37,727 of NZ_JBMPPH010000015.1, forward strand.
CTGGCCACATTATTCCGGTTGGCGTGCAAGGTATTTTTGGTCGCGGTCCAGTATTTGAAAAAGTATTACGCTTGTTTGATGACTATGTGTCGCGTGTTGCTGCGAATGATAATGCGACTAAAATGTCTTTCCCACCATGCCTGGATCGTAAAGTATTAGAGCGTAGTGAATACCTCGATTCTTTTCCACAATTGGCGGGGACGATATTCAGTTTTACAGGTACCGAAGCACAGCATAAAGAATTGATTGAAAATGTCCATGAAGGTCGTCCTTGGACGCACCTGCAAACCATGACTGCAGTGTGTCTGACGCCTGCAGCTTGCTATCCGGTTTATCCTAGTTTTACCGGCACACTGCCTGCCGAAGGTAAGTTGGTTGATATGCAGAACTGGGTATTCCGCAACGAGCCATCGCCAGAGCCAACCCGTATGCAGTCGTTCCGCGTGCGTGAATTTGTCCGCGTAGGTACACCGGAGATGGTGGTTGCCTGGAGAGATACCTGGTTACAGCGTGGGATTGATATTCTGCTCTCGCTGGAGTTGCCAGCACATTCTGAAGTTGCTTCTGATCCATTCTTTGGTCGTGGTGGACGCATGTTGGCGGCCAATCAGCGTGAACAGCAATTGAAATTTGAAGTCGTGATTCCTGTCATTTCGCAAGAAAAGCCAACGGCGGTTTGTTCCTTCAATTACCATCAGGATCATTTTGGTAAGTTGTTTGAAATCAATACAGCCGAAGGCGAAGTAGCACATACAGCGTGTCTGGGCTTTGGTCTGGAACGGATCGTGATGGCATTGTTTAAAACGCACGGTATGGACATCGCTACCTGGCCAACTGCAACTCGCGAAATTCTTGGTCTATGAGTCTGTGCGCATTACCAAAAATTGATGTCACCCTGTATCAGCCTCATGCACTGCATGGGGCTGAACGTGCGTGGGCTGAAACGAATTGCTATATTGATGTCTGGGTTGAAGTGTTGCATGCGCAAGGCCTCAATCCTTTGGCTTGCTTGCCGATGGTGTTTGCCAACGATTTTGATGGCGATCAGTGGACGTTTTACAAACCGCCGCACGAAGATTTGTTTGCCTTGTATGGCATTGATGTGCAGGAGCTGAATGTCTGGCGCGGGCTGTTGCCGAACGCCTGTGAGCAAGTGCGTCGTGGACGCTTAGTATTGACGGAAAGCGATGCCTTTTATTTGCCTGATACGTCCGGCACAGATTATCGAACGAACCACGTCAAAACCACGATAGCGATTCAGGAAATTGATATTGCTGCGCAACGTTTGGGCTATTTTCATAACAGTAGTTATCACGAATTACACGGTGAAGATTTCGTTGAAACTTTCCGTGTCGGCAAACCAGTTGATCCGACTTTTATGCCACTGTTTGCTGAGTTCGTGCGTCTTGACCGCGTTCAGCGACGTGACGAATCATCGCTCGCAAAAATTTCACTTGAATTGTTGCATAAGCATGTCGCCCGGCGTCCGGAACAAAATCCCGTACGCGCTTTCGAACCGGTCTTTTTACGCGATGTGGAACAGCTCAAAGAAGACGGTATGGCAGCCTATCATGCGTACGCTTTTGCGACGTTGCGTCAACTCGGCGCCGGCTTTAGTCTGGGCGCACAGTACTTACGTTGGCTGGAACAACAAGGGCAAGGCGATTTCAGCATCGCAGCCCATGAATTTGAACAAATATCGGATACCACCAAAACCTTATTGCTCAAAACTGCCCGTGCAGTGATGGGTAAAAAAGCCGTTGACCTTGGACCGTTGACCGCCCAATTAGCAAGTCATTGGGATCAGGGTATGGCCGCATTGGATAGCAGCCTGCACAAGGGAGACTGAGCAGTGTTAAGTCACACTTCAGAGCAAGCGATGCAATTGCTGGCTGACGATTGGCGCATGTGGCTGACCGCGCCATCGGCACATGCTTTACCTTCCGAATTGCTGCGCCAGCAGTTGCCAGAAACCGTGGTTCATATCCCGTGTACTGTCGCTTCTGCTCTGCGTGATGCGGGGCAGTTCGACGAGGATCAGCATCAACTTGATGCGTTGGATGTTTGGTTTGTTTGTGCTACCGAGATTCCTGAAGACGCAGCATTTCTACATTTTGATGGCCTTGCAGGTATCGCGGATCTATTTTGGAACGATGCTCTTCTGATGCGTTGTGACAATATGTTTGTTCGTCACAGTCTGGATCTGCAAGCACATCAAATCAGTGGTCGCGGCACACTCAGTTTACGTTTCAACGCACTGAATAAAATACTCGCTGAACGTCGCTCTCGCCCGCGTTGGAAAACTAAGCTGGTTGAACAACAACAATTGCGCTGGCTGCGGACTAGTCTGATTGGCCGGATGCCCGGTTGGTCGCCACCGGTTCCACCAGTCGGCCCGTTTCGCGAAATCAGATTTGAAAAACGCACACCGGTACGCTTAAAAAGTCACCAGCTTCTTAGTAAGCTCATGGGTGCCGATGGTATCGTCGATGCTGTGTTCACATTTGCTGATTGTGTTGACATCAGCCAGGTCAGATTGCATATCGGTGACCGCGCGCAAGAGTTGCGTCTGGAAAAAAATGATTCTGGCGACGTTGTTGCGGTAGGTGATCTGCTCTATACCGATGCCGAATGGTGGTGGCCACATACACACGGTAAGCCGCATTTGTACACGGCATTAGTTGAAGTAGTCAGCCAACGCCATGGTGCGTTGCAATCCCAGTTTATTGCACTTGGTGAAATTGGTTTTCGTCACATTCATGTCACGCAAACGAATGATGATTTTCATTTACATGTGAATGGCGTTTCGGTGTTCTGTCGTGGCGCATGTTGGACACCAACCGATCTGCTATCACTCAACGCCGACGAAGCCGCACAACGAAAAATGCTGACTTTAGCGCGTGATGCAGGCATGAATATGCTGCGTGTGGTCGGCACGATGGTGTATGAAAATTCTATTTTTTATCGGCTCTGTGATGAATTAGGTATTCTGGTGTGGCAGGATTTTATGTTTGCCAACATGGACTATCCGGTCGCCGATTTGGCATTTGCACTTAATATTCAAAACGAAGCCGAACAGTTTTTGAAACGTACGCAAATGTCGCCTTGTATTGCCGTCTTGTGTGGCAATAGTGAAATTGAACAACAGGCTGCGATGTTAGGGCAACCCAAAGAATTATGGTGCAACAGCTTCTTTGGTGAGACCTTGCCCCAGCTGTGTCATGAGCTCAGACCTGATGCGCTCTATTGGACTTCCAGCCCATCTGGTGGCGTTATGCCATTTCAGGTTGATGCGGGGGTTGCACACTATTTTGGTGTCGGTGCTTATTTGCGACCGCTAGAGGATGCGCGTCGCAGTGGCGTGCGTTTTACGTCCGAATGTCTGGGCTTCGCAAATATGCCTGACGATACGCTCATCGATAGTTTATTGGCAAACGGTGTTGTACCCGGCCCGCATCCAGACTGGAAGCGCCGTGTTCCCCGTGATCACGGTACAGGCTGGGATTTTGAAGATGTTCGTGATCATTACATGGCGGGCTTATATCGCGTCGACCCCATGCGTCTGCGTTATGCCGAGCGCGAACGTTATCTTGCCTTAGCGCGCACCACGACGGGCGAAGTGATGGCGCAAACGATACGCGAATGGCGTCGGCATGGATCAGCTTGTCATGGTGCGCTGGTCTGGTTTTGGCGCGATTTATGGGCCGGAGCCGGTTGGGGCATTATTGATGCTAATGGCAATCCGAAGGCCGCTTATTACTTCTTGAAACGTGCAATGGCGCCATTGCTTGCATTTTTTACCGATGAAGGTTTGAACGGTTTAGCGCTACATATAGTCAATGATACTGCACGAGAATTCAGCGGTGAGATCGAGCTTTGTTTGTACAAGCACGGTGAGATTGCCGTGGCTCGCGGGCGTCAGTCATTGTGTGTTGCAGCACATAGTAGCGTGAAAATCAGCGCGGATGCGTTGTTACCGTATTTTTTAGATACCAGCTATGCTTATCGTTTCGGTCCCGCAGGATATCATCAGGCGGTGCTGCATTTATATGCTGCCGGACAGGATCTGCCGGTGTGCAGCGATATTCATTTCACTAGCGGTCACGACCTCCAGATTGAGCGCGATATGGGTTTATCCGGAACGATGACGCAAGATATTAAGGGTGACGTGATTTTGTCTTTGCAAACGGAACGTGTGGCGCAGGCGGTCTACATTACCGCACCAGGGTTTACGACGGATGACAATTACTTTCACCTGAGCCCGGGGACACTTAAACGTGTCCATTTAAGCGCAACGCAGCAAAATGCAGCGCCCAAGGTCAGTGTGCAGGCGCTGAACATGCAAAGCAGCGTTAAGTGCCAGGTGACCTCGCCAGATGACCTCGCCTGACGAGCGCTGATCTTATCTACATTGAACTGAAATCGCTATAATCCAGCTTCATTAACATTGTTCGCAGGCTAACGTGCAAGTACAACGACACTCTGGTAAAGAAAAATTATCGACCCCACAAGCCTTCTGGTTCGGGGAAGCACACGCACCGTTGTTAGGCTGGTATCACTCAGCGCATCAGGGTGATCATAGTGGTAGCAGGAAATGCGGTGTGGTTTTGTGTCCGCCATTTGGGCACGAATACATGGTGTCGTATCTATCGTATAAACACCTTGCAAACATGCTGGCAAAAGCCGGATTTGACGTCCTTTTTTTTGATTACAACAACAGTGGTGATTCGGCACAGGCCGAGGGCGACCGGGTAGCTTTATGGCAAGCGAATATTCGGGCTGCCGCCACCCGGTTACGCCATATCGCCGACGTCAATCAGATTTGTTTGTTTGGATTACGTTTAGGTGCGTTACTTGCAGCCAGTGTTGCCACTGAGATAGATGCTGCGGCCTTGATCATGTTGGCGCCGGCGGTGTCAGGGCGTGCATATTGCCGTGAATTACAAGTATTGCGAAACATGAGTGCGTTACAAGCTGCACCTCAAACGCCAGCAGGTACTTCCGCACCACAAGAAGGGAGCGAACGGCAGGTGAGCGATGATGAATTAACTGGTTACGAATTCAGTGCCGCTACGCGCGGTAGCATCGCCAAATTAGATATGTTGAAAATGCCAGTCCCAGCTATGCCGGTCCTGGTAATAGCACGCGATGACGTGCCGGGGCAGGAAGAAAAGTTGATTGCCAGCTGGAGCCAGACCAATACACATTTACATTTTAGTAGCGGACCTGGCTATGCGGCGATGATGCAAGCCGATGCCCATGAAACCAAAGTACCTGACGAATTATGGCAAGAAGTAACAGCCTGGCTTTCACCTTTGTTTGATAGTCAACCCGTCTCACCAAGTAAAGAAATACACCTGGAGACGAGCGCTACTTTAGATAGCCAAAACAGTGCGGTGGTTGAGAAATTGGTGCGCTTTGATGAACTGGTTGGCGTCCTTAGTTTGCCTTCCAGGGGATACATGCAGCAGCTACCTGTCGTGTTACTGATCAATATCGGGGCGAACCATCGCGTCGGGAACCATCAGTTGTATGTAAATTTAGCGCGATCGTTGGCGGCAGCGGGATTTACTGTCTTGCGTTTCGATAAATCGGGCATCGGTTACAGTAAAACCACGACAGACGGTAAAGAAAATGACGTCTACGCCAACGATGGTTTGGCGGATATGCAAACTGCCATGCAATTTCTGCGCACGACGCTGGGCGCAGAAAGCTTTATTGCGGGTGGCCTTTGCTCGGGTGCGTATTTCTGTTATCTGGCTGGTTTGAGTGAGCCACAGATGAAGGGATTGATTTTAATGAATCAGTTGGTCTATCACTGGAACGAGGGTGATAGTCTGGAAGTACGGCAAAAAAAATCGATCAAATCAACGCATTTTTATGCCAAAGCAGTGCGTAATCTTGACACCTGGAAGCGCCTGCTCCGCGGACAAATTCAATTCCGCCAAATCTTTATTAAAATGTCGCAGCGCATTACAAAACGACTGCATATTCTATCGCAAGCATTCATTACAAAATTTGTCGAAAGCCATCATTTTTTAGGCAAAGTTGCACGCCAATTTCGCCAGATGGAAGCCCGCGGAACCGAAATTTTAATGATTATGGATGCGGGCGATAGCAGCGTCGATTTGATGACAGAAAATTTCGGCAGACACGGTATGTTGTTAGGAAAAAGCCCACGTATCAGACTCGAAATTTTTAAAGGTTCTGATCACACGTTCACCCCGCAGTGGGCGCAACAACATGTGATCGAATTGATTACAACGCATTTAATCAAGCGGTTTCAAGTGGATTCCGTAAACGCGGAAAAATAAATTTCCAGACAACGATCGTTTCAAACACTTCCACAAAAATCAATGCAAAGATAGCGCCCATCGTTCCCCAATGGGGAATAGTGTAGGCAGTAATACCCACCACGAGCAGGAGGGTAATTGCGCCTAAATAAAACATCGAACGGAAAGCACCGCCGCTCATCAACCAGGTCGTACCAATCCAGCGCACGGCATTCACTGCAAAGTAGCCGCCCCACATCATCATCAACGGATCTAATCCATGGTACTTAGTCTGGCTGCCGATCAGGTGAATTTCAATATACGGGAAGGTGAGCAGCAGCAGCCCGACATAGGCGACAACGATCAGTTCTATTCCGGCAATCGACATTAGTGTGAATTTTTTTAAACGTTCCCATTTTTGCGCTGCAATTAGCCGTCCTGCTTCTGGTCGAGCGACCCGTGACCATGCTGCGACAATGAGAGGAATTGGCATTAACATGAGCCTTGAGGAGTTTAAATCCGCAACAGCCTCGCTGTTCATCAAGATGTCTGCCAAATACACATAGCTATAATTGGTCAGCCATCCGACAATCACACCGACTACTGCCCAGCGACCATGTCGGGTAATCGTTTTTTGATGCTCGTCGATCAGATTCAGGTCAACCGTGTTGATCTCCGATGCGGTTGCTTCGGTGCTATCACGTAGTCGCTCACGTCCAAATAGCGCCGACAGGAATGACGCCGCCGCCATCACTTCCAGCACAGAAATAACGTCGATACGCTCAACAATGATTAAAATTGCCAGTCCGGCAATGACTCCCAAAACGTAAACGATATCTTGCCGGAACACATTATGTAAATCGGATTGAATAAACCCGACCGTACGACCATACTCTCGCAAGCCATTGCCGATGACATAACTGGCAAAGACCAATGCCATCAAACTGTCGATTTCGTTATGTGTCGAAAAAAGTGGAATAAATTCCACCACCACAAAACCGATACCCCCCAACCACAAGGTGCAGAAGATTTGGCGGTACCAATAGCGTCGTAATAGGATTTTACGGGTGTTTTCCTGAACGACGTTGGCGACTGTGGCGAGCGGACCGGCGATCCACGAATCAATCACCAACCCCCCTAATAAGCCAATGGAGTAAAGGAGGGCATATAGCCCATATTCACTTTTCTCCACCATGCGCAAGAGCAACATGCCAATCGCCAAATTCAAAGCACTTAACATGCCTTGATCAATAATCGATATAAGAGAGGTAGAAAGAAATTTTTTAGAAAAATTCATGGGCTTGCGTTAACATTCGTATCAGGCGAACCTTACCATCACTGTAGTCAGATGTAAAAAGAGTTTCTATATTTTACAATTTGGCATCAACATTTACTTTGCGTTATATGAAACCAATTCTCAATAATGACCGTGCTCTCGTCCTGTTTAGCGGCGGACAAGATTCTACTACCTGTCTGGCGTGGGCATTGGCACGTTATGCGCACGTCGAAACGATCGGTTTTGATTATGGGCAACGCCATGCTATTGAATTAACTGTCAGACCCCAATTGTTAAAAAAAATGCGCACCTTCTCCCCCGATTGGGAAGCGCGCCTGGGCGAAGATCACATGATCGATTTGTCTCTTATTTCTCAGTTATCACAAACGGCAATGACCGAAAATATTGCCATTGAAATGCAAGAAAACGGTTTGCCGAATACCTTTGTACCTGGGCGTAATCTCATGTTTATGATGGTGGCGGCGACCCTGGCTTATCGCCGTGGCTTAAATGTGCTGGTGGGTGGTATGTGCGAAACCGATTTTTCCGGGTATCCCGATTGCCGTGATGACACGATGAAAGCCCTGCAAGTTACGCTGAATTTAGGGATGGCGACGCGCCTGAAACTTGAAACGCCTCTGATGTGGATCGACAAAGCCCAGACCTGGGAACTAGCTGAGAATTTAGGTGGTAGCGCTATGGTCGATCTGATTCGTGCCGATACGCATACGTGCTACCTTGGCGAACGTGGTGAATTGCATGAATGGGGTCATGGGTGCGGCACGTGCCCTGCTTGCGAGTTACGCGCCCGTGGTTATTTGCAATACAAGCAACGTTCGTGATGAACCGCGGTTACTGGCATAAACTGTAAATCGTCACGAGATTTCGCAGTAAGTTTGTAAGGCAGGAGTTAGGATAGCGCCGTACAATCGAGCGAAGATGACAGCATTCAGTACATAGATGCATCTGCAATTTGTTGCGGCATCGATCTTTGATTTGATTTTATTTTTTCTCATTCGCCCACTATTATGCTGCTAGCCCTGATGACAGACCTCCATGCGAATCGCGAAGCTTTATCCGCGTGTCTGGCCCATGCAGAACAACAAAAGGTGACGCGTTACGCTTTTTTGGGTGACATGATTGGCTATGGTGCTGATCCTGCGTGGGTATTGCAAACGGTGATGGATTATGTTGCCAAGGGTAATTGGGCATTAATTGGTAACCACGATGCCGCAATTTTGCAGGAAGATCGTGGTGGGATGAATCCGGTAGCACGTCAGGTTGTGGAGTGGACGAGGGCGCAACTGAATGCGGAACAAATGGCTTTTATCGCCGGCTTGCCTTACCGCATAGAATTACAGGATTTGCTATTCGTTCACGCAAATGCCTGGGCGCCCGATAAATGGGAATACATCGACGGCGTCATGGAAGCAATGCGCAGCATGCACGCCTGCAAAGCGGCCATCACTTTTTGCGGCCATGTACATATGCCAACCCTATATCACATGACCTTAACCGGGAAGACGGGCGAGTTCTTACCGACGCCTGAAAATGGCATTCCGTTGAGTAAGCAACGCCGCTGGCTCGTCATTCCAGGCTCCGTTGGCCAACCGCGTGACGGCAATCCAGCAGCGTGCTACGCTACTTTTGATACCGAAACACAGGAATTGACTTATTTCAGGGTTCCTTACGATCACGAATTGGCGGCAAAGAAAATCCTTGCTGCTGGCCTTCCTGCTCCGTTAGCTGCACGCTTGTTAACGGGGGATTAAAATGAGTACGCGCAGCTTGCAGATAGGTATGGAATTCGACGGCTACCGGCTAGAAGAAAAATTGCATACCGGTGGCATGGCTGCACTATGGCGAGTGACCGATTTGCGTGAGCGTCATCGTCATAAACCCGGTCTGGAAAATGGCGTACCAGCGCTGATCATGAAAGTGCCGTTGCTGTTTTCCAGCGATGATCCGACGGCGATCGTGGCATTTGAAGTCGAACAGATGATCATGCCGAAACTCAAGGGTGACCATGTGCCACGGTATTTTGGTGCCGGTGATTTTGATGCGCAGCCCTATATCGTGATGGAGCACATTGCTGGTGAGTCGCTGCGTAGCCGATTTGAAAAAGCGCCACTACCGTTGGATGAAGTAGTGAGCGTCGGTATTAAAATTGCGAATGCATTACAGGATTTGCATCGTCAGCATGTAATTCACCTCGATATCAAACCCAGTAATATCATGTTCCGCAATGGGCTCGCGGTTTTAATTGATTTCGGTTTATCCCGGCATGACCGCTTACCGGATCTGCTGGATGAAGAATTCCGGTTACCGATGGGGACAGGACCTTACATTTCGCCTGAACAAGTGATGGGTGTGCGCAATGAACCTCGCAGCGACTTATTTTCTTTAGGGGTGTTGCTGTATCATCTGGCGACGGGTGAGCGCCCATTTGGTCACCCTACTTCAGTCTCCGGTTTAAAGAAACGCCTTTACCGCGATCCTATTCCACCTCGTAATCATCGCGCCGACATTCCTGATTGGTTGCAAGAAATTATTTTGCGTTGTCTTGAAGTTGATCCTAATGCGCGTTTTGATACGGCGGCACAACTGGCTTTTCTGTTGCAATATCCGGAGCAATTAACACTGACGAGCCGCGCCCGCAAAGACCAGCAAGATGGCTATTTGGCGGTGGTAAAACGGCGCTTTAAAGCAGTCGGTGCTGATCTGGTTTTGCAACACAGTGTTTCGGAGCAGTTATCGAAAGCGCCTATTATTGTGGTTGCTCTGGATTTAGCACACGGCTCATTAGCACTGGCCGAAAGTCTTCGGCAAATTACCCGGCGTATGCTGCAGACTGAACCAGGTGCCAGGCTAGCTTGTCTTACCATACGTAAAACCAGTCGTATTGGTATGGATGAAAGTTTGATTCAGCAAGGCGAAAATATCCATGTCAAGCAGTTGGTCGAACTGAAACATTGGGCGCGCCCCTTAAATCTCAGTTCCGATAAAATTACTTTCCATGTGCTGGAGTCGCCAGATCCAGCGATGGCGATTATTGACTATGCACACAACAATGATGTCGATCACATCATCATTGGTTCGCGAGGCACCTCTGCCTTACGACGTTATCTCGGCAGCGTGTCAGCGCAGGTAGTGGCTGAGGCCGCATGTACGGTGACGGTGGTCAAGCATAACGATAAATAAGTTGTACTAATTCATACTTGACCTGACACACGTTACTCGACTGACGACCGGCGGCTTCCGCCCCTAAGCTGTCGGTCGCATTTCTCAATAGCGGACGTTCAAAAGCAATAATAATGGGATATTGGCGTGAAGTTTGAATTAGTAGTCCTGGCGACGTTTTACTTCGGAGTCGATTGTGTTTTGTATTTAACACGGTCAGGATTGTAGAAAGCAAAGCCTGCTGGCGTAACTTCAAGCTTTCCAGACAAACCGTTCTCTTGCAATACACGAGCGTTTTCAGCGTCGCTGGCTGGACTCTTGAAACGGATGACGTAGATTTTTCGCAATACGTCGCCATAGTGCTTATTGATATGCTCCTCGGCTTCGCTTGCCGAAAACGAGTGGTTGTCATTTTGGGTACCAATGGAATAAACATGAATATCATGGTCCATGGCAAATGTACGAACCCTCCAGGTTCCTTGAGCTCCGAAGGAGAATTGTATAGTGTCCCCAACAGCTGCCATAGGTCTTTCTACATCCGCTTTATAACTACTTTCAGTCGTCAGCAGTGCGAATATTAAAATTATTTCTGACACGGTTCGTCCTAGGTTCGAATCAATTTAAGAGTAAGAATGCCTTATGTATCGCATGACTGCTGCTGGCCGCTTCCCTCCGTTTGACCACTTCTATCTCAACTTGACCTAATTTGCGCTTTGAGCTGATTGACAGCGTCCAAGAGTCCTAAAATAGTCGACCACATTACGTAGATAAAAAAGAAAGCCCCAATAAAAGGTATGAGCGAGATGACTACATATTTGAGCACGCTTTTTTCAGTTCTTTTCGCAATTTGCGCAATGAATATCGCGTAAATTGTTTGTATAAGAATTAGCGGCAGAAGGCTGAGAATTGTTGATTCCATAATATTTTAATAAAAAATTGCAAAAAAATTTAAAGCATCATTCCATAAAAAAGTTACCTAAACAATATTTATTTAGAAATGTATCTAAAGGGCCGCTTCTGGCCGATAGCGGCCTTTCAGAATTTGAACTCATCTGACAGTTCATGTCAGGTCAAGTTTGAACTAGTACAAATAAGTTGACGCTGCCTGACGCTTAATTTATAGAGTTATATCGGATCAGATATAACATCTATCCTAACCTAACCTAACCTAACCTAAGTTAAGCTAATTTAACCTATGCCAATTTAACCTAAACTAATTTAACCTGACCTGATCTACCACTTTTATTTTGTTCTCACGATCAATGCGCTGCTGGCATCTTCTTTGTAGGCGTAGGTAACTTTACCGTGGCGGATTTCTGCCATGAAAAGCATATTTTGCGCGATTGCCTCGTGGTCATTTTTTGAGAACGGCTTTTTGTAACGTGTGACAACAGTTGAGGTTGCCTCGTATTTCATATCTTCTAATGCGGCTTTGATCTGATCTGGAGCAGTGCTATTCGCCTGCATGATTGCAAGACTGAGTATTCGCAATGCATCGTAGGTCTGAGCGGCGGCTACCGCCGATGGGATACGCTTCACGTTATTTAAGCGCAGATAAGACAAAATAAAACTGTCGCTTCGGGTAGATTCATTTTCTATAAACGTCACCGGCATCCGTACACCTTCCGCATTATTTCCCGCTTGTTCAATGAAACCACGATGCGATAGAGTCCAGGACCCTACTAATGGAACACCTGCTCTGATTTTCCCCATGCTGTTTGCCAGTGCAGCCCCTTCATGTGCGAGGCAATACGAGACAAATATTTGTGCGCCTGCTTGCTTGGCATGAATAATTTGCTTCGTCATATCGAGGTCGCCGATTTTAAAACTCTCAACGGCAACAGGTGATAAATTACGCCGTTTCATTTCCGCGATCAAACTTTCACTACCAAATTCGCCATACGGCGTATCGTCATGCAAAATCGCAATTTGTGTGAGCTTACGTTTATCAATCACTTCGTTGAGCATCGATACGGGTTGCAAATTATCGCTCGCCGCCACCCGGAAAATATAACTGTTTGGTACGGCAGGGGGCATAAATTGCCTGGTGATTTTTGCCCCGGTTGCTGCGCTGATAATGAGGGGAATTTTTGCGTTTTGAAATACCGGTGCGGCTTGCAATGCGACACCCGTGTTGGCGAAGCCGACGACTGCAACGACCTTTTCTTTTTCTATCAACTCTTGCGCTAACGCAGCACCGATTTCAGGCTTGGCCTGATCGTCGCGTTCGACCAATTCAATCCTACGCCCCAGCACTCCGCCAATCTGATTTAAATCGCTTTCAAAAACACGGGCACCACCGCGGATACTTTCACCCATATCTGATGACGATTTCGAGCTAAATGGGCCGATAATGCCAATCCGTATCGGTGCTTCATCAGCGAAACTCAGAGAAACACCATTGCTGTAAAGAAAAGCAGTGATAAAAGCAAAGATGGCCAGGGGTTTGATACTCATTTTTTCTCCAGGATTTTCGATAGAAATTTTTTCACTATCGGGCGGCTATTTTCACACGACCAGAGTGTTCAGCGTTGAATAATAGCTTATCGAAAAATGGTAGCAATTCAAATTTTTTGGAATGATTGTTGCTCATAAAATTTTTTCTTATTAGCTGTCGCAAACTAATTCCCATGCTCCAGGCGGCGCTTCGCAGGTCTATTCATTTTTAGGGGGATGAATTAGTAGCAGTTCGACGGCTATTGTCTAGTTGTACCATTAGTGGCAAAGTGTTGTTAATTTACACTGGTGATGATGTTTAATCTCATTTCTGGCTCACTTTTACAGCGTTTTACAGCGTTTTACAGCGTTTTATTTACTGCTATCCCTCGTATGCTCTCTGAAAGCCAGTTACAACATGCGATCGAATTGATCGTGCAATCCGATGCCATCATTATTGCTGCTGGCGCTGGAATGGGCGTGGATTCTGGTTTACCGGATTTTCGAGGGAATGCTGGTTTTTGGAATGCTTACCCCGCTCTCGGTACAAGAAACATTCCATTTCACGAAATCGCCAGTCCTGCCGCCTTCCGGCGACGAGCACAAGAAGCCTGGGGATTTTATGGCCATAGACTTGCGCTCTATCGACGTACCGTGCCCCATGTAGGATTTCAGATATTGCTCGAATGGGCGAAAGCAAAACCCGCTGGGTACAGTGTTTTTACCAGCAATGTCGATGGTCAGTTTCAGTTGGCGGGATTTGACCCACAACGATTGAATGAATGTCACGGCTCTATTCATCAATTGCAATGTATGTTGCCTTGTGGCGATGCCATCTGGTCAGCACATCAATTTCATCCGCTTGTTGATGAAATACATTGTCAGCTGAAAAATGCGGCGCCACGCTGTCCTCGTTGCGATGGCATGGCTCGTCCGAATATCTTAATGTTTGACGATTGGGATTGGCTCGATCACTATCAGCAAGCTCAAGCCGCGCGACAAACACATTGGTTGGACACAGTGTCGCGTCCATTAGTCATAGAAATTGGGGCTGGCACGGCTATTCCGACTGTGCGCCATTTCAGTCAAAGAATTGTGCGTCAATATGGTGGGCGTTTGCTGCGCATTAACTTGCGTGAGTCACAGGTTGCCAGTCAACATGATCTGGGGCTCGCCGCTGGAGCAGTTGAGGCATTGACAGCGATTGAGCAGGCATTAAACGGTTATCTCTCAACGAAATCGCTCAATGAAATCGCTCAATGAAATCGATTAACGAAATCGATTAACGAAATCGATCAATGAAACTGATCAATGAAACTGATCAATGAAATCGATCAATGAAATCGATCAATGAAATCGATCAATGAAATCGATCAATGAAATCGATCAATGAAACTGATCAATGAAACTGATCAATGAATAAAGAGGGATGATTTGCATTTGCTACATCGAAGCACACTTTGAGGTGGACAATTTGTGACGTCGCAGACTGCGCTGGTCCAAACGATTTGATCAGGCGATCTGGCGTCCTTGTTTCCAGGCGCCGAGCACGACAGGAATACCTTGAAATAGTCTGACCCGCAAGAAATCGGCTCTGAGCCCGACCGCAATTTCACCGCGGTCGGTCAGTCCAATACGTTGAGCCGGATTGCGGCTGACCGTGGCGATCGCTTGTGGCAGGCTGTAGTTACTTTCTTGCAGTAGAAAGGCGCCGTGCAGCAAGCTTGCTGGCACATAATCTGATGATAAAATGTCGAGCAAGCCATGTCGAGCCAGCTCAGCGGCAGACACATTGCCAGAGTGCGAACGTCCTCTGACTGAATTTGGTGCACCCATCACAATCCCCAAACCATGTTGATGCGCACATTGTGCAGCGCTCAAGGTGGTTGGGAACTCAGAAATTCTGACGCCTTCTTTTACGCCTTCAAGGACGTGCTCTGGTGTCGTGTCATCATGTGTTGCGAGCGGAATTGGCGTTGAATTTTCCGCACAAAGTTGCATAATTTTTTTGCGGTTTGGTTCTACATAGCGCTGTTGCCGATCAGAAAAAATGGACAGCATCTCGTCGATTTTTTCGTCGCACCAACCATGTCTACCTGCTACTTGCGTACGGTATGCCCCCAAATCAGTCCATTGCCGTTGGCCAGGTGTGTGATCCATCAAGGACACCAATTTGAGTCGTGGATGGCGCGATAAAGGTGCAAATAAGGATGTTAAATTCTCTTCAGCCAATTCCAGACGTAAATGCAAATAGTGCTCAGCACGTAGTAAACCCGCATCTCGCGCTTCATCAAAGCCCTTGACGCACGAATGCAAGGTTTGCGTCCTTAAACTTTCCGGCTCCAGATCACCAACGGCAATCGCGTCCAATACGGTGGTAATACCAGCGCTGACGACTTGCGCATCATGTGCCAATATGGCGGAGGGAACTGGCCAACACACGCCGGGTCGCGGCATGAGATGTTTTTCCACATTGTCGGTATGCAACTCAACCAAACCAGGTAGTAGGTAGTCTCCCTGCCAGTCTGCACCAGATAAACCACCACTGCCTGGCGTTATTTGCTCGAATTCACCCCGAAGCACCGACAAACTGCCAGTAAATACCTGGTCAGCCGTCACAATACGGGCGTTACGGATAGAAAATTCAGAGTGGTCGTTAAAATGCATGAAGATTGCCTTAAGGAAACTAATTC
The DNA here is from genome assembly GCF_049340285.1 of Undibacterium sp. SXout20W. Lineage (NCBI taxonomy): Bacteria > Pseudomonadati > Pseudomonadota > Betaproteobacteria > Burkholderiales > Oxalobacteraceae > Undibacterium > Undibacterium sp. SXout20W. The sequence continues at coordinate 53,584 of NZ_JBMPPH010000015.1, forward strand.
AAGCAGCAGATTACCACGCCTGAGATGAAATTTTCTCATACCTTAATCGAAAGACGAAAAATTTTGTAAAATAAATAACTATCGTTTTTACAACATTCATTTAATTTTTAAAATTTTATTTCTTTAGCACAAAATCTTATTCACAAATTCTCACGAATTCACTCTTTTGTATTGAGGATAGGCTGTTAAATTAAATAAGGTAAATGATTTTTTATTTTTATTTTTTATGTTGGTTTTTTACTTTATCGTTTTTTAGCCTCGTTGTTGCATTACCGCTTGTGGTTTTGTGCTGCGTCAATTTCATCAGGGATACATCATGCGTTCTGTCGTTGTTGTTTTTTCTGCCGTCCTCAGCCTGTTGTGGTCTGTTGATTCCTTAGCTGGCGACAGTTTGGCAAAAATCCGCAAAACACAAACCTTGGTGGTTGGTGTCAGAGAAAGTCCCCCATTTGCGTTCTCAACGTCAAATAATGGTGCCATGGGTTATTCGATTGACTTGTGCCTGAAGGTGGCCGACGCGATTAAAAAGGAATTAAAGCTGCCTAACATGAAAGTACAGTTTTATCCGGTGGATTCGACGACACGTTTTAGTGCCTTGTTAGACGACAAAATTGATCTTGAATGTGGAAGTACGACGAATAACGCCGAGCGCCGTCAGAAATATGAATTTACCATACCGCATTTTTTCTCCAGCGTGAAAGCGATCGTCCGCACCGACAGCGGAATAAGAAATTGGAATCAATTTCGTAATCGCACTATTGTGACTACCAAAAGCACGACGACGGTCAAACTATTAACTGATCGCAATGATATTAATTCACTCAATATCAAACTGATCGAGGGTAACAGCGATCAAGAATCATTCAAAATGGTTGAAGACAATAAAGCCGACGCTTTTCCTATGGATGATGTGTTGCTCTATAGTCTGCGTGCAGATGCGAAAAAGCCAGACAATTTCATGATCATCGGTGATGCCTTATCGGTAGAGCCTTATTCCATTATGTTGCGCAAAGACGATCCCGCCTTTAAAAAAATTGTCGATACTGAAATGCTGCGCATCATCAACGATGGTGAGATTTATAAAATTTATGACCGTTGGTTTATGCGTCCGATCCCACCTAAAGGCTCGAACATGAACATGCCCATGGGATTTTTATTGCGCGATTCACTGCGTTTTCCAACCGACAAGGTCGGTAACTAACACTACACTCATGAGTCGTTACGCCCTTTATTTCGCCCCTGAACAACAAAGTAGATGGTGGCTGGCAGGGTGCCATTGGCTAGGCCGGGACCCTGCCAGTCCGCAGTCAATGACACAAATTCGAATCCCGACAGTCATGCCGAATGTTCTGCATCGATTGACTGCCGATGCGCGTCGTTATGGCTTTCATGCGACTTTAAAAGCACCATTTCGTTTGGCACAAGACTGTCAACTTGACGAATTGGAACGGGCATTGGAGGCGTTTTGTTTGCAACAAAGGCCGGTAGTGGTACCTTCGCCACAATTGGAATGGATGGGCGATTTTCTGGCACTTCGGCCCTCGGGTGATACAAAAATGCTGAATCAGCTTGCGATGCATTGCGTGAGTCATTTTGATTATTTGCGTGCCCCTCTCAAGCCTGAAGAGTTGGCACGACGTCAGCAACAGCAATTGAGTGCACGTCAACTCCGATTATTGCAACATTGGGGTTATCCTTATACGGAAGAAGAATACCGTTTTCATATGACGCTCACTGACGCACTCAATAATACGGACGCCACCACCGCAATTTTTCAGGCGGCTCAGAAACATTTTGATATCGGCGAGCCATTGATAATAAGTAGCATTGCCTTGTTCCATGAGGCTAACCCGGGAGATGAATTTACCCTGTTACGGCGCTATGCTTTCGCCAGTCCAGGATATGCTATTTGATCTGAACGTTTTACGTGCCATGCTTGGATGCATGACGAACATTCGAACCAATGAGTGTCTTAAGTGAAAGACGAACGTGACTGTGCCTGCCCAAAAGAAGCCGCCTATCGTACTGATTCCAGGGTTTATGTGCGATGCTACTTTATGGAAATTGATACGTCCCGAACTAGCGACATTAGGGCAAGTTCACTTAGCTGATCTCAATCATGGCGACACAGTTGAGGCAATGGCAGCGCGCACTATTGCCAATTTGCCCGATTCCTGCATCTTGATTGGTTTTTCTTTGGGCGGTTACGTTGCCCGTCGCATCGCTGTCTTGGCGGCACACAAAATCAATAAGCTGGTGTTACTCAACACTTCAGCGCGCGCTACAACAGTGGTAGAAATTCAGCGTCATCAGCAACAAATTAAGATGCTCAAGGAATATCCGTACAAGGGGCAAACCATGACGGCGCTGAAACGGGCATTGCATCCCGATAATAACGATGATGCGGCTTTGCTGACGCTGATGCAGAACATGTCCCTTAACTTGGGGCGCGAGGTTTTTATCCGACAGCTAGGCCTCATCCGCGAAGATGGACATGCTGATTTACGGCAAATCTTCTGTCCTACTCTCGTGGTCGCTAGCCGTCAGGATCAAATGCGAGATTTGAACGAAGCTGAAAATATCGTTGCAGCGTTACCACACGCTACATTTTGCATCCTGGAACAATGCGGCCACATGTCGCCTTTAGAAAAACCGCACGAATTAGCAGCGGTATTGAGAAATTTTATCTTGTCGTAGAGCTGCCCTGGCAGGGCGCGAACCTCTCACCACAACCGAGACGAATACGTTCACCTTGATCAAAACATTTTCGCAGTAAACGACTTCAACGCATGTTGGCCAGATCGTTTGTAACATTCAAAAATAACTGACTTTGCGCTGCTTGTGGTTCGACTTTAACATTGAAATTACGCGATTTTACGTCGACATTAATGACGTGCAGCAATGGATGAAAATTATTTTATTGCCTTTTTTATATTTATGCCTCACTATTGATTTTAATGTCAATATTTTAACTTTTTGCGAGGTGTTCAGTGAAGTTGCTCATCCTCATTCTGCTTGTTTTTATCTCCGCGTTGCTCGTTAGCGGATTTTTTAAAAAATCGAAACGCAAAAATATGGACCAAAAAGCGTGGCCCTATTACGTCAAACGACCCATGGGTGCGGCGGAGCAAGTCTTGTATTTTCGTCTGCAGAATGCACTTCCCGATCACATTATTCTTGCGCAGGTTCACGCTTCGCGCATTCTGAATGTAAAACCAGACTACGATTTTGACGAATGGCAACCGCGCATTCAGCATCTCAGTTTTGATTTTATTGTGTGTGAAAAAAATTTCAATGTGGTTGCTGCGATTGAGCTCGACGATGCCAGCCACAAACACGTCTCGCAACAAGAAATGGACGCGAAAAAAAATATGATTTGCAAGGATGCGGGTCTAAGGCTCATCCGCTGGCATGTCAAACTATTGCCAGATGAGGCTTCGATCGAAGCCGCGTTCAGTGAACCAACGATCACCAAAAATAATCCACCAAATCATGCCTATTATGAACAATTTGATCTGCTACTTGCTAGCGATGCCTGATCGTCGTGTGTTGGTTAAAGGCTTGTCATAATAAAAAATTCCCTGCTAAGCGTAGGCAATTGATGTTGTAAGCCTGAAGATATTGTCAACTTACGGAGGCTGGCAAAATATTGTAAGGTGGCGAGATCAAATTATGCCTACTCTATCGCGGCTTCTGTTATCCAGATGAAATCATCCGGCCATGCCCAGCGCTTCTTATTCGCTTATGGCCCGATCAACGACCGCAATCCGCTGTTACTGGCCTGAGGCTCATCATCATCAGTTAAAATAAAACTTGTTATGGATGACAGTTGCATCGATCATATTCAAATAAATACATTGTTTACGTTTGATGTTGGTATTCGATGCTTATCAGTGGTTTATTTGGGATGCAGTTCAATGCGTGGCTTTTTTCAAATAGCATCCAGTAGCGTATTCCATGCGAATACACATCAATAATTGCAGATCGCATCAATGGAGTTGATATGATGAAACGCGCCTTGCTTATTGGAACTCTCCTGGCAAGTTCGATCGCTGCCGCAAATGCGCAGGAACTTAAGCTTGGTCCCTTACGTGCCGATCATCCGCTGATCGGTGCCTGGAGAATTGAGCTGCCAGAGCTCGCATGTTACGAAGTCTATAACTTGCACTCCAACGGTACAAAACGCTCGGTCAGCGGCAAAGAGGTGAATGAATCGGTGTTTCAGATATCCGCTTATCCTAGCCGCCGCGGTTTCTATAAATGGGTAGATAAAATCGTCAAAAATAGCGGTTTATCTGACTGTACTGGCGAAAAAACACCAATCGGTGATGTTGCCGTCAACTACATTTACCTGCATCCGGATGGCACGCAGTTTCTACTTTGTACTCAAGAGAATCTCAATGAGTGCATAGGGCCATTTATTCGACAGGAAGTGATTTAAATTGCGATAGCGCGCTACTTTTTCGGTGCGCTATTCCTCGTCGCTGAGTTCTTTCTGATCTGTTGAACTCAAGCTTACCGGTGCGGTATCGGGTGAATAGGCGAGAATATCGCCGGGCTGGCACTCGAGGATTGCACAAATTTTTTCTAAGGTATCAAAGCGAATGGCCTTGGCTCTTCCGGTTTTTAGCACAGATAAATTTTGTGCCGTGATACCAACAATCGCAGCCAACGTATTGAGGCGCATTTTTCGCTGCGCCAATACAACATCGAGATTAACAATAATAGGCATGATAATTAAATAGTGAGTTCTGCTTCTTCATGGAGTTCAGTACCGATTTCTAAGGACCAGATAATCAATAAAGAAATGCCTACCCAAACCGTGTCGTCCAAGATATTGCAAAAAATGCGTACAAAATAATCGGCCTTACCGTCATGCCAAAATGCGACGCTACCTACTAAAATCACGAACTGGGTAACGTAACAAAATACGCTTCCAAAAAAGGCAATATTGAATGCCGAACGGGCATGTCTAACGGCTTTCTGATTGAATATTTCACCATTTGAAAAGCAAGTCAGTAACTGGTTTAGTTGCACCAACAAAAATTCCAGACCCGCAACAAGTGTCAATGTAGCCAGCATCAAAAAAACGCGAGCTTCAGTGGTAACGCCTTGTGCTTTTAGAGTATCCCAATATCCGTTGCTCATATTGATACTATTGAGTATGAGTTTGAATGTTGTCAGGTCGCCGGCGGGCAAATTAAACCACGTCACGCCTAGTGCGCCTAAACCAAACAGTGGAATTCCGCATATAAAAATTGCGTTGAAAACGTATAAATAAGAACTTACCTTACCAATAGCTGCAATACGCGAGTTAGAAGTTGTTTCCATGGTGACACTCCAAAATGAAATAGTGAGTGCTATTTTAGCCATTAAAAAACAAATATCAAGTATTTTTTATCGTTTTTCGATAATTAAATATTGAGAAAAATAAATTCTCGTAGGCTAATGCAAGCGTGATGCTTTTAAGCCGGGTCAAAATTGACGGTTACACCCGCTCTGTTCAAGTCGAAGGAAAGGCACATTTGTATTGTCGATACAGGTGATTGCTTAGTCAGCGCCTTCCATCCACGCTTTGAGGCCATTTACCCATTTTGCCGCCGGTAGCTTCATGGCGAGGCGGATTTCTGTGGCACGTTCGTAGAGTGCTTCAAAATCGACCGACGGCGCTTGTTTAAATGCGATCGCAACGGTGTTGGCGTCATGCACCATTGGTAACCAGACTACCGCATCAAAGGCTGATTCTAATGCCTCTAAATTGGCCGTGCAGTTGGCTTCGTAATTGTCTGGATTGCCAAATAAGTTGACGGTCAACATGCCGTCTGCAGTCAGGCAATCTGCGCACGCTTGATAAAATGCCGGGCTGCTCAGTGCCGGTGCTTCTGCAGCGGCATCGTATAAATCAACTTGTAAAATATCGAACTGATCATGGTTGTTACGATCGCATACAAAGTGCATGGCATCCATTTCTACCACCTGCAAACGTTCATCGTTGTCAGGTAATTTGAAATGCTGATGGCATGCTTTGATCACATTCGGATTGAGCTCAATTGCCGTCACTTTGGCATGCGGAAATTGCCGGTAACAAAACTTGGTTAATGCGGCGGCACCTAGCCCAAGTTGTCCAATGTGCCGTGGGTCTTTTTTGAACAGCAACCACATCATCATTTGCTGCACGTATTCTAGTTCGATTTGGTCTGGCATTGCCAACCGCATGGAGCCTTGAATTGCGTCGGATGACAGGTGTAAATTCCGCACACCAATAAATTCTGAAATACTGACCTCGGGGTGCGTCTGCGCAGCTTGATGAGCGCGGTACATCGTTATCGCTGGTTTCACGCCGATGTCACCTCAGGCCACGTGCTGAGTTCTTCAATCGCCTGCATTTTCTTCCAGCTTGGTCGTGCAGTGACTAAATGAGTTAGCTTATTCAAGCTTGGCCACGCGGTCGCTGGTTTAGGCATATTGCGCGACCAGCGCATCAGCATACACAACAATAAATCAGCGGCAGAAAATTGTGAGCCTAACAAATAAGGACCATGTTGCTTCAAGTGTGTATCGATATGATTAAAGATGTGTTCAATTTTATGTTGCAGGGCACGGCGCACCGGCTCTGGATGCTCAACAGAGCCAAGATCCTGGGGATAAAACCAGAAGCGAAACGTCGATTGCAAATCGTTGCTTAAATAAACGATCCATTGACGCCAGAGATCGTGTTCGACGCTACCATGTGCTGGCGCCAGACCGGCTTTCGGGTGATGTTCAGCTAACAACATTAAAATGGCAGCCGATTCAATATATGCCTGGCCATTTAATATCAGCGTCGGTACAACGCCATTTGGATTTAAGGCCAGATAGGCAGCATCTTTTTGCTGTTTGCTAGCGAAATCAAGCAATTTAAGTTCGTGTTTGGCACCAATTTCTAACAAGGCGACGTGCACCACCAGGCTGGCTGTGCTGGGAGAGTAATAGAGTGTGTACATAGTCGAATGTCGTTGTGGTTGTGTGGACTGGTAGGGAAGGGTGAAAAATTAGCTACACACCGGACATGCCGGATTTTTATTGATTTTTATTTGGGTCCATTCCATATTCATGGCATCAAGCATTAGCAAACGCCCGATGAGTGGTTGGCCGATCTTCATAATCAATTTGAGTGCTTCGGCGGCCTGCATCGTACCGATAATGCCAACCAAAGGTGCGAACACACCCATGCCAGAACAAAGTACTTCTTCAAATTGCTGTTGAGGCGGAAAAAGGCATGCGTAACAAGGAGCATTGCTATTGCGTTGATCAAATACGCTGATTTGACCATCAAAGCCAATTGCTGCACCGGAGACGAGCGGCACCCCAAACTTGATACAAGCGGCATTTACCGCATGACGGGTCACAAAATTATCACAACAATCAAGAACCACATCAGCGTCCTGCACCAACGCTTCTAGCCGCTGTCCATCTGCGCGTTCTTGTAGAGCGATAACGTGAATGTCGGGATTAATTTGCTGCAAACTTTGTTGTCCTGAGCGGACTTTAGTTTGTCCGACACGCTCCGTGGTATGGAGAATCTGCCGTTGCAGATTCGTCAAATCGACGGTGTCGTTGTCGACCAGAGTAATACGACCAACGCCAGCACTGGCCAGGTAAAGTGCTGCTGGCGAACCCAAACCACCCGCACCAATAATGAGGGCGCGCGCAGCATTGATTTTTTCTTGCCCTTCGATGCCGATATGCTCCAGCAAAATATGGCGTGAATAGCGCAGAAGTTGATTATCGTTCATCAGGTTGAGGTAGATTAAAAGTGACCATGAAGCGTCAAAATTTCGATCAATGGATCAATGGATCAATGGGTAAATAGACAATTAAATAGATAAATAAACTAATAAATAAACCAATAAATCGCAGGAACATTGTAGCAATCGAACGTGCCAGCATCATCGTAAAAAAGGCCGCTGGTGGGCGGCCTCTGGCATCTTGTAGGATGATTATTTTTTCTTTTCCGTATCAGGCTTTTCCGCTTTATCGGCCTTATCGGCTTTATTTCCGTCCTTATCGCCCTTTTCGCCCTCTTTATTCTCTCTCACCTCTTTTGGCTCAGTCACTTTCACTGGCAGGCCTTTCAGATGGTTCAATGCCTGTGCTAGCTGATAGTCATCCTTACTGCCGTATTCAAGTGGCTTACTTTTCTTCGCCAGCGCAATCAGGCGTTGCTCCTCTTCTAATTCATCGACTTTCGGGCGCGTTGCTTCTGCCTCTTTATCGTTGCTCAGATGTTTTTGCAAATCAGATTCACGGGTACGCAAGCTGTTAAAACCGTCACCCTCCGCGGTTTCTTCGACGTTAAAGTCAGGCACGATACCTTTGGCTTGAATCGAACGACCATTTGGCGTGTAATAGCGTGCTGTTGTCAGCTTGACTGCGGTATCTGCTGAGATCTGGCGGATGGTTTGTACGGAACCCTTACCAAAGCTTTGCGTGCCAATGATGGTCGCACGTTTGTAGTCTTGCAGCGCGCCGGCAACAATTTCAGAGGCAGAAGCCGATCCTGTATTAACCAATACAACCATCGGCACGTTTTTGATCGCTTCAGGCAATTTTGCTAATGGGTCACCAGAAGTGCGGCCAGTATAAAATTCGCGTTTGGCGTAGAACGTTGCCTTGGAATCAGGCAACTGGCCATTTGTTGAAACGACTGGCACATCTTTTGGCAAGAAGGCCGCCGCAACACCGACTGCGCCTGGTAACACGCCTCCTGGATCATTTCGCAAATCCAGTACCAAACCTTTAATGGAGGGGTCTTGGGCGTACAACATCTGGATTTTTTTCGCCATATCCTCAACCGTAGGCTCTTGGAATTGCGAAATACGCAACCAAGCATAACCAGGCTCAACGATCTTGGCTTTGACGCTTTGTTGTTTGATTAACTCACGCGTAATCGTCACAACAATCGGTTTGTCTTCGTTTTTACGGGCAATCGTTAACGTAATTTTGGTATTTGGCTCACCGCGCATTTTTTTGACAGCTTCGTCGAGTGTCAATCCTTTGACTGGCACCGAATCGAGACGGGTGATCAAATCGCCAGGCTTAAGGCCAGCGCGATAGGCGGGAGAGTCTTCAATCGGCGAGATGATTTTTACGTAACCGTCTTCCATGCCGACTTCAATCCCCAAACCGACAAATTTACCTTGCGTACCTTCTTTGAGTTCTTTAAATGCTTTTTTATCGAGATAGGCAGAATGCGGATCGAGCGAGCCGACCATGCCGGCGATCGCTTCTGACAACAGTTTGCTGTCGTCGACGGGTTCGACATAATCGGATTTAATTAAGCCGAATACATCGGCCAATTGACGCAGCTCTTCAACCGGGAGTGGGCTGGCGGCACTTTTTTGCGCCATTGCTGAAAATTGCATGGATGCTGCCACGCCAGCGACCATGCCCAGGCCGATTAAACTGAAATTCTTAAATTTGCTGCCCATGTTTCACCTAAAGCCTATTTAACGACGATCCAGTTCAGTGGATCAAATACCCGTCCCTGATGACGGATTTCAAAGTATAAACCTGATTGCTCATTACCGCCGCTGTTTCCGGCGCTGGCGATCACATCGCCAGTTTTGACCGTGTCGCCAACATGCTTCAACACGGCCTGATTATTACTGTACAAACTCCAGTATTGGTCGCCATGGTCCACAATAACCATGTTGCCGTAACCTTTATACCAATCAGCAAAAATTACCTTGCCGGTAGCGATTGCTTTTACTTCTGTGCCTTCGGTCGCTTTGATAAACAAGCCTTTCCAGCTAGGTCCATCACCTCGTTTAGTACCGAATCGCGCCAGAATTTCACCTTTTACGGGCAGGCGTAACTGACCTTTTAAATGCTCAAACTCACCGGCGGCAACTTCAATTCTGTTTTTCTGTGGAGGCTCATCGGCATCGATTGCATTTGGATTAGCTGTGTTGCCCGCCTTAACCGTGTTGTTCGTATTATTTGCGATTGTTGGTTTTTTCCCTGCTTTTTTATCCAACGCCGCTTGCTCGGCTTGTTTTGCTTTTTCTTTTTGCGCAGCCGCTACGCGTTCCTGACGTTGCTTTTCTTCCCGTTCAGCGCGTTCTTTGTCTGCTTTTGCCTGCTCTGCAATCAACAGATTTAAGCGTGAGACAAGATTACTCAGCCTTTGTTCATCTTTTTGTAGATTATCCGCTTGTTTTTTTTGTGCATATAGTTTGTCTGATAATTGACTCACCAATGTGGCGTGTTTTTTCTTTTCTTTGACTAATGCTTCTTTGTGTTGCTTTTGTTCTTCCGCGATATCGTCAAGATCTTGTTTGGCATCTTGCGCTTCCTGCGTGTTTTTCTCGACCGCTTGCAAGGTAGTACGCAAACCATCGATCATTTTCGCCTGGGTTTGCGAGACGTAACCCATGTATTGCAAATCACGGTTGATACGATTAGGGTCATCACCGGACAGCAACAATTTGATACGATCGCTGTCGCCGCGCATGTATTGACTGCGTAAAAATCTCGATAACTGCGATTTTTGTTTTTCGACCTGCGCTTTAAGCGCCAGTTGTTGCGCCAGTAATCGCTGTAATTTTTCTTCTGTCTGAATTTGTTCCTGCTGCAGGTCGCGCAAGGAACGGTCTGCCTCCGATATCGCCTGCTCTGATTCTGCCAATGCATCACTGGCGTGATCTTTGGCATTTTCGGTTTTGTTTATATCGTTTTTTAGTGCTTTTAATTTTTGTTGTAAATCTGCACGTGTTGCTTCCGCCTGGGCCTTTTGTTGGGTGCGTGCATTACTCGCACCCAGGCTCAGGCAGGCTGTGCCGCCAAACGACAGGCACAGCATGGCAGAAAAGAATAAGCGGGTTGATTTTTGCATTCAGGCTTATTTAGATTTGCCTTGGCTGGCAACCGCTTTAAGTGCCGCTTCAATGGCGGCCTGATCACCGAGGTAATAGTGCTTAATCGGTTTGAGATCGGCGTCGAGCTCGTAGACCAAAGGCTGACCATTTGGGATATTCAGATTGACGATATCGTCATCGCTGATGCCGTCGAGCATTTTGATGAGGGCCCGCAAACTGTTACCGTGGGCGGAGATTAAGACTTGTTTTCCGGCACGAATAGCAGGGGCGATGCTGTCATCCCACGCTGGCATGACCCGTGCAACCGTGTCTTTCAGACATTCAGTGACGGGAATTTGTGCGCGATCCAGACCAGCATAGCGCGGGTCATTGTATGACGTGCGATCATCATCTTGTGCCAATGGATTGGGTGGCGTGTCATAGCTACGACGCCATACCAGCACTTGCTCATCGCCATATTTAGCGGCCGTTTCTGCCTTGTTCAGACCTTGCAGTGCGCCATAGTGACGTTCGTTCAAACGCCAATCGTGCACGACTGGCAACCACATCAAATCCATCTCATCCAAAGTACCCCAGAGAGTACGAATGGCACGTTTCAGTACTGAGGTAAAAGCCAGATCAAACGTAAAACCAGCCTCTTTCAATAGTTTACCGGCTTGTGTAGCTTCCGCAACGCCTTTGGCTGTCAGGTCAACATCTGTCCACCCAGTGAAGCGATTATCGAGATTCCAGGTAGATTCGCCATGGCGCATTAAAACGATTTTATACATGATGGAGTCGTAAGGTAGTGGTTGATAATCTTAAAAATGCTGTATGAATATTAATAATTTAGTATTCATACGTTAAGTAATATGCGTAATCAGCATCTATTTTATAATGACGAGCTTCTGATAACCATTTTTACTACTGGAAAACTGTGAAATTCATTCTTGATAATATTTTTCTGATCGGTATTGCCCTGATTTCTGGTGGTGCTTTGTTGATCCCGATGTTGCAACGTCGTGGTGCCAAAGTGTCGCAATTTCAGGCAACTCAGTATATGAATCAAGGCAAAACGCTGGTCTTGGACGTGCGTAGTGTCGAGGAATTTGCTGAGGGACATTTACCAAACGCAAAGAATATTCCATTAGCTGACCTGAATAATCGTTTAAAAGAAATCGAAAAATCGAAAAATACGGTAGTCATTACCGTGTGTGCACAAGGCGTGCGTTCATCCAATGCTGCTGCGTTGTTGAGCAAAGCCGGTTTTGCCCAGGTGTTTAGCCTGGAAGGTGGCGTAGAAGCCTGGAAAACCCAGGGTATGCCTGTTGTTAAATAAGTAGGAGTAAAAGTGATGACCGATTCCATGACCGCCCCTGTAAATGCCCCAGTCCTGATGTATAGCACTGCGGTGTGCCCGTATTGCGTGATGGCTGAGCGCTTGCTGAAATCTAAAGGTGTCGAAGACATTGAAAAAGTCCGCGTTGATCTCGATCCTGCAGTGCGCGAGGCGATGATGGAAAAAACGGGACGTCGAACGGTGCCGCAGATCTACATTGGCGATACCCATGTGGGTGGTTTTGATGATTTATCCGCGCTGGACAGGGCCGGGAAACTGGATGGTTTATTGCATCCTGCAGCCTGACCACAGATTTGCAGCAAAAAAACGTCCGCACTGAAACATCGTTGCGACGAAGGATTATCACTTCGTACTTCCGTGTTTTTGCCGTGCTGGCGTTTTTTTTCGCCTTTTTTCTGGTTATTTTTGGATAAATTTCAGGATTTTGTTCGGACTTGCTCGGTAAATTGCTGTTTCGTGGGTCAACTTGCTACAATATGTCGGCGCGATCTTGAAATGGTCATAAATGGCCCTATCTGTCAGTTTCGCTGTTTATCGTCTTGCGGTGTTTTTCGGACTTTCACAAAATTGTTCCGGCAAGGTAAGGCGGCGAAGACAGTACGACTGTAAGGCTAGGAGCCATAACGCCGCGGGGGCGATTTTGCGTAAGTCCTCATTATTTAATCTTTTAGAATTTTAGAAAGTCTCACATGTCTGACGAAAATCTGCAGCCCGTATTCCAAATTCAACGCGTATATCTGAAAGATTTGTCGCTTGAACAGCCAAATTCTCCAGCGATTTTCCTGGAACAACAGGCTCCTGGTATCGAAGTATCCGTTGACGTTGGCTCTGAAAAGCTGGCTGACGGTATTTTCGAATCCACAGTAACAGTCACTGTTACCGCTAAAATCGGCGATAAAGTGGCATTCCTGGTTGAAGGCAAACAAGCTGGTATTTTCGAAGCACGCAATATCCCTGAAGATCAACTGGAACCGTTGTTGGGAATTGGTTGCCCTAACATCGTGTATCCATATCTGCGCTCCAACGTTGCAGATGCGATCACACGCGCTGGTTTCCCACCGATTCACTTGTCAGAAATCAATTTTGAAGCGTTTTATGCACAACGCTTGCAAATCGCCGCTGAACAAGCAAAATTGGCAGCAGATGGCGCGAACACACAAGCGCCGACAACTATCCAATAATATTCCGGTACCGGTCTGGTTCAACAAAGTCATCAATCTTAGTTGAACCGGGTTGGTTGGTGAAAGAGCCCATGCGTCGTTTGATTTCAACTTGCAGTCTTGGCTTAATGACTTTATTTGTTGGTGCCTCTGCACAAGCAATCGAGTTTCGATCTGTCGGTGCTTCGCCTGTCGTAATGTACGATGCGCCATCACTAAAAGGTGGCAAATTATACGTAGCGCCACGCGGTATGCCCCTCGAAGTCGTGTTCACGTCCGGCGCCTGGAGTAAAGTCCGGGATATGGCGGGCGATTTGAGCTGGGTTGAATCTAAAGATTTGATTACCCGTCGTAACCTGATGGTGCGGGTGACGAATGCAAAGATTCGCGAAGCAGCAGATGAGGCATCAGCATTGGTCTTTAGTGCCGATAAAAGTGTCTTGTTGGAGATGGCCGAACCGGCTGTTGGCGCGTGGGTGAAGGTCAAACACCGTGATGGGCAATTAGGATATGTGAAAGTCAATGAAGTGTGGGGACTGTAATTATTTTTCCCTGCATGATCAGACCAGATTCAAATAAAAAGGACAGCGCGCTGTCCTTTTTATTTGGGATTAGCAGAACTTTAGGCTAATTTAGACGTTAAATGGCGAGATGATTCGAGATACTCCCTTTGTTTGATGTATTTTATGACCAATTCTCCAGGTAACATAATGGATGTCAAAATATACTCATGGGAGTATGAAAATATCGAAAATATCGAAGTCATTCAAATGATTGCATGAAGATGATTTGAGACAATATGCAGTTAACTATCAACCACTGGGTAACACCATGAACATTAGCGTATTGGGCGCTGGCGCCTGGGGCACGGCAGTAGCGATTGCACTGACGGCAAAGAATAATGTCCTGTTATGGGGGCGCAATGCTGCCTCGATGCAACAAATTCAAGTGCAGCGAGAAAATATCGCCTATTTGCCCGGACATCCTCTGCCGTCAAATCTACAAATCAGCTCTGACTTTGACGCGGCTATGCACCATGCACGTGGTGAAAATGATCTGCTGGTCATTGCTACGTCGGTGTCTGGTCTGCGTCCGACGCTGATGGCATGCCAAGCGTTTAAACCAAAGAATGTGATTTGGTTGTGTAAGGGCTTTGAGGAGCAAACCCGCTTGTTGCCGCATCAGATTGCGCATGAATTGATGGGGGCTGATGTTCGTACTGGTGCTTTGTCAGGACCTTCGTTTGCGCAAGAAGTCGCGAAAGGCTTGCCTTGTGCGTTGACGATTGCTTCAGACTCAACAGAGTTATGCCAACTGGTGGTGCAAGCTTTGCATGTGAATGCGATGCGCGTCTATTCCAGCCAAGATTTGGTTGGGGTGGAAGTAGGCGGAGCGGTTAAAAATATTCTGGCAATTGCGACTGGGGTGGCGGATGGTCTCGGGTTGGGTTTGAACGCGCGCGCCGCCTTAATGACACGTGGGTTGGCAGAAATCAGTCGTCTTGGCGTCGCGCTAGGCGGTAAAGCAGAAACCTTAATGGGACTCACGGGTGTTGGTGATTTGATTTTGACTTGCACTGGTGATTTGTCACGTAATCGTAAAGTCGGTCTCGCTTTGGCACAAGGTAAAACGCTGGATGTGATTGTTCAAGAGCTAGGCCATGTCGCTGAAGGCGTCCGTTGTGCGCAGGCAGTACGTGCTTTGGCTGGCGAATTGGGTGTCGATATGCCGATAACTCATGCCGTTGCAGGTGTTTTATTCGATGGTATTTCCGCCTCGGACATGATTGCGCGTCTGTTATCGCGTGATGCGAAACAAGAAACTCGCTGAATGTATTTCTCGTTTGATTTAGTAATGACGTCGGTATTGCGGCGTCAGTAATACGGGCTGGATCACGCTCTCTGGTACATTTTGTTGTCTGAGAAACTCCATCGCTCGTATTTGTCCGAGTACCTGCTGATAATTGATCCCTATATCAACCAAAAAACGCGTGACGAGATCGCGGCGTCGTAACGGTTGGCAGTGCTTGCGCATCGCTTTACGGCGACAACAACCGGGCATGTTGCTCTCCTTGAGGAATGGATTTCAATAGTGTAGATGACGATGGCGCCTGGCGCCAGTCTGACTCTGACAAAAATGCCAGCGTGAAGGCTGGCATTATGTTTCATGGGTCAAATTGGTCGGTAATCCACTCAGGAAAAATCGGTCGCATCAACGAAGGCTGCGACCATGGCTTCGAGTCCTTGTTGATCTTCCAGGGTAAAACGCTGCAGACGTGGGCTATCAATATCGAACACCCCAAATAACACGCCATTTTTGATCACTGGAATAACGATTTCTGAATTCGATGCTGAATCACATGCGATGTGGCCAGGAAATGCGTGTACGTCTTCCACCAGAATCGTTTCACGCTGCGCCGCTGACGTGCCGCAAACCCCACGTTTGAATGGAATGCGGGCACAAGCAACCTTGCCTTGAAATGGTCCAACCAGCAGGTCCTGTGGGAATTCAGGTGTTGGATTTTTGGCTGTCGTCGTAAAATAAAACCCCGCCCAATTCAAGTCGCTGATGCTGTGGTACACCAACGCGGAAAACTGTGCTGCATTGGCGCTCAGATTCCGTTCTCCTTCTAAAATACTGGTCACTTGACGAGCCAGCAGTGCGTAGTCTGGCTTCTCGCTTGCGGCGGTGGTTTCAAACATATCAGTCCCTGTTGAGTTTGTTATTGGCGTCAGCATCGTCAGTGATGCCGGACATGGAATTTTGCTGATGTTGCTGATGTTGCTGATGTTGCTGATTTTGCTGACTCGGCAGGTTTGGTCGGTTTGGCTGGACGTCGCGCAACGGCTTTGGTTTAGCGTATGCCGCCACCGGATTTGCACCGCGTTGGTTTTTCAGACGCGCAGGCATTTGCGCCGGCTCAACCCGGAACTGCATCCGCTGGCGGGTCGCTAATGCTTTATTTGCCATTGTCGATCCCGCCCAGCCCACGCATCCCGCTCATCCAACTCATCCCGTTCATTTCATCAAGGCAGATTTTACAGCACGTAACGCGACAGATCTTCATTCACGGACAGTGCCTGCAAGCGTTGATCGACATACGCGGCGTCTATCGTTACCGTTTTTCCACTGTTTTGATGGGCGTCGAAAGAAATCTCTTCCAGTAATTTTTCCATCACAGTATACAAACGACGCGCACCGATGTTTTCTGTGGTCTCGTTGACGGAGTAGGCAATACCCGCGAGTCTTTCAACGCCTTCTGGTGTGAAGTCTACCGTCACGCCTTCCGTAGCCAGTAAAGCCTGATACTGGCGCGTCAGGCAAGCATCTGTGCCTGTCAAAATACGCTCAAAATCTGCCACCGACAACGATTCGAGCTCGACACGAATTGGGAACCGGCCTTGCAGCTCAGGAATCAGATCTGATGGTTTGGCAAAGTGGAACGCACCAGATGCGATAAACAAAATATGATCAGTTTTAATCATGCCGTATTTGGTATTGACGGTTGTGCCCTCTACCAATGGTAGCAAATCACGCTGTACGCCAGCGCGAGAGACTTCAGCACCACCGGCTTCCGAACGGGACGCGATTTTATCGATCTCATCCAGAAATACGATACCGTTTTGCTCAACGTTACGAATCGCTTCTTGTTTCAGATCTTCTTCATTCACCAGTTTGGCGGCTTCTTCTTCCGTCAGTAACTTCAATGCGTCTTTGATTTTCAGCTTACGTGCCTTTTTCTTGCCATTACCCATACCGGAGAACATGGTTTTGATCTGTTCGGTCATTTCTTCCATGCCGGGTGGCGCCATGATTTCCATATGCGTTACTGGCTCAGCGACTTCAATCTCAATTTCTTTGTCATCCATCGCACCTTCACGCAGGCGTTTGCGGAAAGTCTGACGCGTGGTGTTATCAGGTGGCGTCGTTTCGGTGTTTTCTGGATGGATACCAAAATCACGTGGCGGTGGCAACAGAATATCCAGGATGCGATCTTCTGCAGCATCTTCTGCACGCGCGCGGACTTTGCGGGTCGCGGCTTCGCGGGTTTGTTTGATGCCGATATCAACCAGGTCACGGATGATGGTGTCGACGTCGCGTCCTACGTAGCCTACTTCTGTAAATTTCGTCGCTTCAATCTTAATAAACGGCGCATCGGCTAATTTAGCGAGACGGCGGGCGATTTCTGTTTTACCAACGCCAGTCGGGCCAATCATCAGAATATTCTTTGGGGTGATTTCGTGACGCAGCGGCTCTTGCACCTGCTGACGACGCCAACGGTTACGCAACGCAATAGCGACTGCGCGTTTGGCTTTAGCCTGACCGACAACGTGTTTGTCGAGTTCAGAAACGATCTCTTGGGGCGTCATGTTCATAGTTATTCCTCTCTTTTTCCCTGCTTATCCCGCTCAACTCTGGTGGCGGGAAGGGATATGTCATTATCAATGCTGGCACTCGATTTCTTAGATGTGCCTGGTTTGCACGGCGACTAGTTGCAGTGGCCTGAAGTTATTCCAGTGTCTCAATGGTGTGCGACAAATTGGTGTAGATACACAATTCTCCCGCAATAGTCAGTGATTTTTTAACAATCTCCACTGGCGATAAATCGGTATTCTCAAACAAGGCAATCGCTGCGGATTGCGCAAACGTACCACCGGAGCCAATAGCGCCAATGCCCTGATTTGGTTCGAGGACGTCGCCGTTGCCGGTAATGACCAAGGTGGTGTCTTTATCAGCAACGAGCAACATGGCCTCCAGGCGGCGTAGCATGCGGTCAGTGCGCCAGTCTTTGGCTAACTCGACGGATGCACGCATCAGGTGCCCCTGGTGTTTTTCCAGTTTGGATTCGAAACGTTCGATGAGAGTGAACGCATCCGCAGTACCACCAGCAAAACCCGCTAAGACTTTGTTGTGATACAACTTGCGTACTTTACGCGCGGTGCCTTTCATGACGATATTACCAAGAGTGACCTGACCATCGCCACCAAGAGCGACCACATTGCCGCGTCGTACCGTCAGAATTGTTGTGCCGTGAAATTGTTCCATAGTTACCTCATGCATGTTTGAAACTTGCATTTGTTTTATGGAAACAAATGCAAGGGGCTTGTGCTAGCTGCACAAGCGGGCTTCAACGAAAATGGGGCGTTTCTGAAAAATTACAAGATTAGTGTTTGCGCAGTGTAATACTGGCAATATTTTTTAGGCCCATGGCGTTGAAGAGCATCATCACCAGGTAATTGACATCGCGGAATTCGATCGTCATCCCGCGTTTTGCCGCGATCGGCGCCAAGCCATTGAGCAATTCAGCAGACGCGCTGAATTCAACACGTTCTAGCTTAGAACAATCCAAAATCAAGGGATTCAAATTTTCCGCTTTGGCAGTGATCTGATTAATGAGCGGTGCGATCTTGCCCTCGATCGCTGTTGGCATCATAAATCGGTCAGTGTAACCATCGTCTTCTGCTGTCTGAATCTCTGGGAACGAGCTGGTGACGTTGATTTTTGGGACTTCGAAGGACGGCGGGGATACTTCAAAAGTAATACAGTAATCCATGCTCGCCTCTTCAAAGGCGCGTTCAAATTGCAATAATTGCAAAATTTCAAGCAATAACAGCCATGGCGCTTCAGTTTCATCCCGCCGACCAACCTGAATGATAGCGCGGATTTTTTCGGCCAGTTCCTGTGCGCCAATGAGCATTAGATCGTGGTTGGTTTTCTTTAAATTTTTCAAAGTGCGCAATAACAAGCCGCAGCCAATCGGATTAACGCTCTGAATGCGACTGAAGTCCAGGCTCAAGGTCTGACTGTTTGCACTGACTTGCTGCAATTTTTCAAGAATTTTAACGATCCCCGCATCCAATTTTGCTTGAAATAGGATGGTAGGTCTGGCGTTTTTTGTTTGTACCAATGTATCCGTATTAACGAACGCACTGGTTTCTGGCCATAGCGGTGGCGAGGTTTCAAAATGGTTCGCATAGTCGAGAGATAAACTTTCGAACATATGCTGATTATTGGTAATCCGATACAAATCAAATAACATTTGCCAACCAATTTCGGTGGCAGAGCTGAGGTTTTGATGGTGCACCGCTGCCGTGAGCATTTGTTCTGCAACTTCTGTTTGGCCACTCGCAAATAGAATGGCCGCTTCTTCAAGAACGGGTACCGACTCGCTATACGCCACTGCCGAACTCGACATTTCAGAATATTGTCCAAGCAAATAGTCCGTTGGCATTGTCATTGGCAATGTCGTCTGAAATTCAACGGCTGAGGTGCGTCGTTCTATTGGTTGTGTGTGTTGCGTGAGGTCATACCGGGTGTGTTCGCTATACCTGTCGATCACTTTGGGAACATCCAGTTTAGTGACAGCAACGGGGTGCGATTTACCGATGTCGCGTGACATTTCAAATTCGATAGCGTCAATTTTGCGCTCAGTGGCACGTGCAATATGTCGTTGGGCAATAATCGAATTGGTAAAAATATCGCTTTCTTGGAAGCCAGTGATGACCGTATTGGTCGATTTTGAGCGAGTTTTTCTGGCAGAAGATTTCTCAGTGGAGTGATCTTCTTTCCTGCCACCTTTTTTACCAAAAAGAGAAAAAATCCCCACTTTATTCCCGAATGAATTGACGTTGAAAAAACGACAGTAAACTGACAAGGTTTAAGTATATTCTGATTTAAGAACGAATAGTTGCGCCGAGAAACAAGCTTTAACCTTTTTTTAGGCGTAAAAAAGATAAAGTTGCCAAGCGGAATTAAAAAGTGCGAGATATTGGCCGATATGTCGGAATTTATATCGATTTACGCGTAAAAATACGGAAAACACCTTCTCGGCATCTCGTTAATTTCAATTGAGTAACAAGTTAAATTAACAATTAGTAACAGAATTGCAAGTGAAAAATTCTGTTTCTCGACTTATCTATTGAATTTTTCCAACAGTTTCAGGCTGTATTTACATTTTAACGTCAGCGTCTCATCGCGTTAAATTACCTGTAATTACCTGCAGCGGATGCAATGTAAGTGATTTAAGACGGTGCTTATTGTCAATGAACGACAATCAACGAAAAAAAAGCGTGCTGTAAAAGCACGCTTTTATGTTTTTTTATCTCACTAATCAAAATCTGCTTCTCACAGATTTGCCCGCCGTTATCTTGGCTGCATACCTTTTAAATATGTTAACGATAAAAGGCAAACATGCAGTCCACAAAGGGTTTGTGGGAAATAGTCGTGTCACATAGTAGCAACGACAGAAGCGACGACCTTAGCGAGATAAAACGGTATTAATCGCCGTAAAGTTTTTGTTTCATTTCGCGTCGTTGTTGTGCTTCCAGTGATAAGGTTGCAGTAGGGCGAGCTAATAAACGTGGCACACCAATAGGTTCGCCAGTTTCTTCACACCAACCGTAATCACCATCATCGATGCTGGAGATCGCTTGCTGAACTTTTTTCAGCAATTTACGTTCACGATCACGAGTACGCAATTCTAAGGCGTGCTCTTCTTCGATCGTTGCACGGTCTGCCGGATCAGGCACCAGCACAGTTTCACGAAGATGCTCGGTCGTCTCATCGGCATTCTTCAATAAATCCTTTTCAAGCTGCTGCAAACGGGCCTTGAAAAATGCCAGTTGTGCAGCGTTCATATAATCCTGCTCTCCCATCGCGAGGATTTGAGCCTCGGTGAGCAGAGCTTCGGGGGCGCTGACTGTAGCAGTCGATTTAGGTGATTTAGTTGCCACTTCGCTTACTTTCGATACAACGGGTTAATACGTAGAAAATATCTAAAATAAATTTAAAAGAATCATTCATTTTAGTAAATTATCCTCCCCTTACTGATAAAGACCAGCGCATTAAAATGCTTGTCACTTGTCCAACAGACAATACCTATTATCAGTAGCCCAATAGTTTATACTAAACAATGCTCCAAGCCTTGAATAAATATGTCTTTTGGGAGATTTTTACCAATAAATACAATTTTACTTTCTTTTAATTCACTATCTCCCCACTTTGCACCGATATCTGTGCCCATAATTTGGTGAACTCCCTGGAAAATAACTTTCCTGTCGGCGTTCTGCATATACAACACACCCTTATAACGCAACATTCGGGGGCCAAAAACCTGGACTAATCCACCCAAAAACTCGTCTAATTGGCCCGTATTGAAGGGACGAGCACTTTTGAAGACAAACGCTGCGATGTCGTCGGTGTGCTGTGAGTGGTGGTGGTTTTGGTGTTCATGTCCGTGATGGTGGTGTTCATGCTCGCACTCAGTGCCACAGTGTTCGTGATCGTGACCGTGATCATGCTCATGCGCGTGGTCGGCTTCTTCGGCGCGTAAAAAGTCGGGATCGAGATCAAGTTTGGCGTTTAGATTGAAGCCTTTGAGATCTAATACTTCGGCAATGGCGATTTTTCCAAAATCAACAGCAGAAATCGGTGCACGAGGGTTCATGCGCGTGAGTCGGGTACGTAATGCACTGACCTCGCCGGCATCGACCAGGTCTGTTTTGGAAAGCAGGATTTTGTCTGCAAAACCGACTTGACGTTGCGCTTCTTCGTGGGTGTCGAGCTGTTGCATTCCATGTCGCGCATCGACCACTGTAACGACTGCATCCAACATGTAATAGGTGCCAACTTCTTCATCGACAAAAAACGTCTGCGCTACGGGGCCTGGGTTGGCGAGTCCTGTGGTTTCGATAATGACGTGGTCAAAATCGAATTTACCCTCATTCTTTTGCTGTATTAATTTGCTGAGCGCAATAATCAGGTCGCCACGGACAGTGCAACAGATACACCCATTATTCATTTCAATAATTTGTTCGTTGCTGTCTTGTACCAGAATTTCATTGTCGATATTTTCCTGGCCAAATTCATTTTCAATCACGGCGATTTTGAAGCCATGATTTTCTTGCAGGATGCGATTTAGAAGCGTCGTTTTGCCTGCGCCTAAAAAGCCAGTGAGGATGGTGGTTGGTATCAATGCCATGGTACGTTGTCTTAAGGTTGAATACGGTCTAAAAAATGGACTAGCGATCTGTTGAGACTCTGAGCTAGTGAGCGCAATCCGCACACCAGCCCTTAATGGTGAGCTCTATTTCGTGGCTCAGAAAGCCGGCCCCGAGGGCGCTTTGTAAGCTTGCCTGCCAGAGTTGATTAGGACTATCAGGATGCTGTGCATCATCGAGACAAAATACGCGAGTACAGCGAGTGCATTTGAAATGACCATGCGCATGTTGGTTTTTGCTTACTGTACTAACGGAGGATGGTTCATGCCCGGTGCTGTAGCGAAAAACCCGGTCATCGCCAGGAATTTTATGCGTGATGCCAGCATCATACAGACAATCTAGTGCCCGATATAGTGTGACACGGTCCAAGTCTGGCAACGCCATTTGCACTTCTAAATGGGATAGAGCACGTCTGGCGTCGAGCAATACCGCCAAGACCTGGCATCTCGCGCTCGTCGCCCGGACGCCACTTGCGATCAGCATTGCGCTGGCGGATGACTGGTGTTGGGTAAGTTGCGGCGTATCGATGGTTTTCATCATGCTATGGCTGGTCACGGACGCCTTATTATGCCTTAAAGTGCAATTGAGTTGCAAAATTGCCCGGGATTTCCCGGATTAAATAAGTTGCCAAATATGGCAAAAAAACCTAGTTTGATTTTTGAGTATTTTTTGAATATTCAAGGTACTGGGGTGAGTAATTTTTTTCCGCCTTGTAATTCTCTTGATAAATTACATGAATATTTAAAAATAGTGGGGAGTATATTATTTTTTGGCGCGTGGATGAGCGGCGTCATAGACTTTGGCCAGATGTTGAAAATCTAGCGATGTGTACACCTGAGTAGCCGCAATTGAACTGTGCCCGAGCATTTCCTGCACCGCACGCAAATCCCCTGATGACTGCAAAATATGGGAGGCAAACGAGTGGCGCAGCATATGAGGATGGACATTGGCAGGAATGTTCAGACTTTGAGCATGCGCCTTGATGCGCAGTTGGACGAGCCGCGCAGAGATGCGGGTGCCTCGTTCAGTTAAAAAAAGCGGGTGTGGATCCGCTTTGAGCAAACTTCCGCGGATCGCAATCCAGTCCCGTAAGGCCATCATGGCGGGGCCACCCACCGGCACAATGCGTGGTTTATTTCCTTTACCGGTCACATGAACTTCGGCCTGCTCAAAATCCACCCAACCTGCCGAACTATAATTATCTTGCTGAACAAATTGAATGTCTAAATCGATCAGTTCAGAAACCCGTAACCCACTCGAATATAAGAGTTCAAACATGGCACGATTGGCTAACGACGTTGGTTGATCGTCACCACGGTGCGACACCAGACGTACTGCATCATCCGCGCCCAGTGCTTTCGGTAAAGGCTTGCTTTTCTTCGGCGCACGTACGCCTTCCACCGGATTGTTCGTCAAACCGTGTTGTTCCATGAGCCACTTAAAGTAGCCCCGCCAGCTCGATAATTTACGGGCAATACTGCGTGCATTGAGTTCTCTGGCATGTAATTGCGCAGTAAAACGGCGGATTTGTCTGGTATCGAGGTTGTTTAAGTTTAAGGCTTGCGCGTCAGCGAGTCGCTGCAATTCTTGCAGGTCCAGCTCATAGGCATTGATGGAATGAACGGATAATTGACGCTGACTGCGCAACATGTCCAGATAATCGGCAATCTGGGAATTGTCAGCGCTCCCATCCCCGGATGGTGTGGGATGGGTGTTACCTTGCGTCATGATGATGTGTTGCCCGACATTGTTACAGATCGATCAGACAAGCCAGCGCAGCACTGGTGGTATCCGCAATTTTGACTAAAAAGTCAGTCGCCATATCTTTGGTATATCGCCCCGGGTCTTGTGAGCCCAGAACCAATAAGCCAAATGTGGGTGACGTTGCAGAAAGACGCAAGGGCAACATGGCAATCGATTGAACGGGTTCGGTGGCGTCGATCCAGCTTGCTGCTTCAAAGTCTTGGTTGGCACCACAAAATGGCGTCTTCAAGCCTTTGGCAAACAGCATGGCATCTTCGCTCGCCGCCTCCGAAAACCAGGTATGTGTAAATTCGGGTGCAACATTCCATAAACGTAAGGTTGCATGCGGCAAGAAAAATATATCCTGCAAACCTTGCGTCAAAATAAACGGCAGGTCGACGTCATTACGGGCCAACAGCAAGGTGCGCGTCCAAACCTGAAATTTGTTGGTAATGTCGAGATTTTCATCGGCGAGGCGCATCAATTCGGCCAATTTTAATTCGAGGGTGCGGTATTTTTCGCGTACCACTTCCATTTGGCGTTCTTGCAATGAAATTGCCCGACCCATGACCGGGCTGGTGAGTTTGATAGAGCTTAGCAACTCAGCATGTTCTTCAAAAAAATGCGGATGCTGGATCAGATAGGTTGCGATGTCAGTTGAATTCATTACATTGATCAGAGATTAATTTCGCCTTCGAAGACCGTAACAGCCGGGCCACTGAGCATGACAGATTTTCCTTCCCCTTGCCATGCAATTGACAGCTCACCACCACGCATAGTCACACGAACCGGGCTATCGAGCAAGCCGCGCCGGATACCTGCAACGACAGCAGCACATGCGCCCGTGCCACATGCCAGAGTTTCGCCTGCACCACGTTCGAATACACGCAATGCAATATGATGGCGATCGTTGACTTGCATGAAGCCAGCATTGACGCGTCGTGGGAAGCGTAGATGATGTTCTATTTCTGGGCCGTCATTGGCAACCGGCGCGTTTGCGACCTCGCTGACGACTTGTACAGCGTGTGGATTCCCCATTGAAACTACCGAAAACAAACATTCTTTACCATGGATAACCAACGGCCACAAAGCATCATCACCTTGTTTGACAGCATTCAGTCCCGTGTTATCGAACGGTACTTTGATCGGGTCGAGTACCGGCGCACCCATATCGACGGTAATGCTGCCGTCCGCTTCTAATCTAGGCTCAATGATGCCACTCATGGTTTCTACCCGGATGCTGGACTTGTCGGTGAGCTTTTTGTCGATCACAAAGCGCACAAACGCTCGTGAGCCATTGCCGCATTGCTCGACTTCGCCGCCATCCGCATTAAAAATACGGTAGCGGAAATCTACATCAGCTTGCTGCGCACGTTCAACCACGAGAATTTGATCGGCCCCGATCCCAAATCGACGGTCGCCAATGTGCTTCCATTGTTCTGGAGTGAACTGGATATCCTGGTTAATGGCGTCTATCACGACAAAATCATTGCCGGCGCCATGCATTTTGGTGAATTTGATTTTCATCCGCCCATTATATCGCGGGAAACCCATCCTGCTGTAGTCATCACTCAGGTTTTATAAATGCCACAGCCAATCACGATATTGTCACTGACGATCTCAATATACGAGGTCTTATGTTCGATTTTCTTTGAAATAGGATTGGTAATTTGATAATCAATCCAGTCGCCATTTTCACCGACATTAAAGGCGTCTGATACGAGCTTCTTACCGTCCAGACCTGGGACATTGAACAAATTGACCTTAAGTTTTTCGGCATTATTCCCGAATGCCAAATATTGACCCTGGCGGTTAAAGGCGAATACATACATGTCTTTGTCTGCAAACTGATGTTGCGTATCTGCAGTAATCATGGCAAGCGCATGTTGCCCTTTTTGCGAGTACAGGGCCACTGCCTTCTTGACCAGCGCAAACGCTTCATTGGCAGTTCCCTGACGTAACTTAAATGCAGAAACAGAGGTCGCTAAGCCGCTTGCACGATCTTCGAGATTCATCGCTACGTATTTAGCTTGTTCCGCCATTTGACCATTGCTTTGCGTAATTTCATCTAAATTACGCAAAGCCTCAGAGATCTGACTCAGGCCATTACTTTGCTCGACCGAGGCCATCGAAATTTGGTTAATACTGCCTGCAAGGTCACGAATACCTTTGACAATATCACTGAGAGTTCGATTCACATCATTAATCTTCGCGACGCCATCCTTGACTTGATGTACTGATTCGTCAATCAAGGTCCGGATTTCTTTCGCAGAGGCAGAGCTGCGTTGCGCCAGATTGCGGACTTCTGCCGCGACCACAGCAAAACCGCGACCCTGTTCACCGGCGCGAGCGGCTTCGACCGCAGCATTGAGGGCCAGGATATTAGTTTGAAAGGCGATACCATCGATGATGCTAACGATATCCTGAACTTTTAATGCACTAGTCTGTATTTGCTGCATGGATGTCACGGCTTGCAACATCGTTTCACCACCCGATTCAGCGATCATGGTCACCGTCGATGCCATATGATCGACCTGGGTTGCGCTGTCGGCATTTTTCTTCACGGTATCAGCAAGATCTTCAACGCTGGCGGAGGTTTGTTCAAGGCTGGAAGCTTGTTGTTCGGTTCGTGCAGATAAATCACTGATATTCTCGGCCAAGCCTTTACCGACCTGTGACACCATATGCGAATTGCTGCGCACCGTGGCAACCAACGAGGACAATTGCAGGTTCATTTCCTCCAGAGTCTGACCTGTCCTGGCGAGTTCATCTGAACCATCGACGTGAATCTGCCGCGTCAGGTCGCCGCTCGACACAGCTTGTGCAGATTCACGCAACGTGAAAACGCTTTGCATTAAGTTGCGATAAAAGGCTAATAAAAAATAAATCGTCAATAAGGCACAAAACACTGTAACGCCGGATATCACCAGCTTGCTGGTTTGCAACTGATGAACCCGTTGTTCTAACAACAAATGTAAGCGAGAAGTTAGTACTTTTTGTAAAGCCAAAGCTTTATTGATGGCATTCGTTCCCTGTTCAAAATACATGTTGGCATCGCCACTGACTTCTTCGCTTAGCAGACTTTTTTTGCTCAAAGCGGCAAATTCCTGACTGGCTTTGATTGCTAGCGCGGCTTCTGGCGGGATGATTTCGCCGGCTCTCTGCAATGGCCCTTGCGACTGATCAACAGCGTCTAGTGCCGTTTGTAAGGCGTCAAGACGCGCTGTCACCGCTGCTTGGTCGGCGGGAAGCATAGTTTTAGACTTGACATAGCCCGCACCTATTCCACGGAGTTGCGCAATTTGCTCTATCCAAATCGGTAATTTTTGCAGTGACGTATCCATCAAAAAATACGTATTTGCCTCAGGATCGAGTAGCAGACCACTTTGTTCCGCTGTTAAGGATAACAATTGTTGTAAGCGTTTGATGAGCGCAGTGTGCTGACGCCGGTTTTCCAGCGCGTTACCGGCGATTTTTCCAGCGACCAGCTGACCTAATTCATTTTGTAACGGCTCCCAACTTGCAGCGAGTTGCCATTCCGGTTTCGCTTTGACGTCCTCTGCGACAATGGCGATATCTGCTTTCATTGCTGTGCGAATTTTTTCTAACGCCTCATCAACATTTTCGCCTGCCAATTTCAGATTGGTCTGGCCACGATGTTTTTGTGTTTGAATCACCAAATCCATCTGATGAACACCAACATCAATACCATTGAATTCCCCTTTTGCAACGTCCAGATCGGTGTTGGCGCGTTGCAACAAGTAGCTGCTCATGCAGAAAATGGGGAGAAGAGCGATGACAAATACGGCGAGTAACTTCGCGCGTAGACTCAAGTGGCTTAATAATTTGCTGGCGGGTCGCAGAATGTTACTTATGATCGAAGACATAAAAACTCCTAAACATGGCGCGTGATTTTGTATTGTTACACAAATGAAACAATTAAAAAATATCTTTAATGCAAATAAATCGAACTGGTATTAGGGATTTTAAGACGACTAACGTCTAGGACGAGTAAAACTTGACCAGTACACTTTATTGAAGTGTCAGTCATACTGTACTGGTCTTTTTGTGATGCACTGTCCATGTGGTCGGGCGATACAGCATGTTAATGTGCGCACACAATTAAAAGTATATGATGCACCCACAAGGTGATTCTATTTTGTTGTGAATAAGCATCGCAACACGAAAATATAAGAGCACGGAGACCCCATGAACGCACCACTCACACCTGAACAACAGACGCTAATCGATCACTCGATTACTCTTGACGACAAATACACGCTGGAGCGCGGACGCGCTTTTATGACCGGCACCCAGGCCTTAATACGCTTGATGATGCTACAGCGCCAAGCCGATGAAAAAGCGGGTCTTAACACTGCTGGCTTCATCAGCGGTTACCGCGGTTCACCGCTGGGAAATGTCGATCTGACTGCCGCTAAAGCAAAAAAGCATTTATCGAAATATCACGTTAAATTTCATCCTGGTGTGAATGAAGATCTGGCCGCCACCACAGTGTGGGGTACGCAGCAGGTCAACATGTTCCCCGGCGCGAAATACGATGGCGTATTTGCGATGTGGTACGGCAAAGGGCCAGGTGTTGATCGTTGTGGTGACGTCTTTAAACATGCCAACTTAGCAGGCACGTCAAAACATGGTGGTGTACTGGTCGTCGCGGGTGATGATCATGCTGCAAAATCATCGACAGCTGCCCATCAAAGTGAGCACATTCTGAAAGCATGTGGTATTCCGGTGCTGTATCCGTCGACAGTCCAGGAATATCTGGATTACGGTTTGCATGGCATCGCATTATCCCGTTACACCGGGTTATGGGTGTCAATGAAATGCGTGACCGACATCGTTGAATCTGGTGCAGTCGTTGATATTGATCCTGATCGTGTTCAACCTATCATTCCTGCGGAATTTGTCTTGCCTGCTGATGGCGTTAACATCCGCACACCGGATCCGGTTCTGGCGCAAGAAACGCGCATGAATAATTACAAATGGTACGCTGCCTTAGCTTATGCGCGCGCCAACAAATTAAATCAAATTATCTGGGATAGCCCAGGTGCCAAGATTGGTATTATCACCGCCGGCAAATCGTACCTCGATACCCGTCAGGCTTTGGCCGACTTGGGAATTGATGAACAAGTTGCCAAAGATATTGGTATTCGCCTGTATAAAATCGGCATGACCTGGCCGTTAGAATCCGAAGGTGTCCGCGAATTCGCCACCGGCCTCGAAGAAATTCTGGTGGTCGAAGAAAAACGTCAGATTCTTGAATATGCACTCAAGGAAGAACTGTATAACTGGGAAGATAGTGTTCGCCCACGCGTGGTAGGTAAATTCGATGACTCCGGCGAATGGAGCAATGTTCATGGTTCTGGTCACGGTGAATGGTTATTACCTGCAACCTATGAATTAAGCCCGGCACAGATTGCCCGTGCGATTGCTTCACGTATTACGCGCTACTTTGCCGGACACCCGGTTGAACAACGCGTGCAAGAACGTGTAGCCTATCTGGAAGCCAAAGAGCAAATGCTCAATACGGTCGGTAAGCCAGATGCCAATAAAGATCGGGTGCCGCATTTCTGCTCTGGCTGCCCGCACAATACCTCGACTAAAGTTCCACAAGGTAGTCGCGCATTAGCTGGTATCGGTTGCCATTACATGGTGACCTGGATGGATCGCGAAACGTCGACGTTCACACACATGGGTGCGGAAGGTGTGACGTGGGTTGGTGCGTCACCATTCACCAACGAAAAACACGTGTTCTGTAATCTGGGAGACGGTACTTATTACCACTCAGGATTACTGGCAATCCGTGCTGCGGTTTCTGGTGACGTGAATATCACTTACAAAATTCTGTTTAATGATGCCGTCGCGATGACGGGCGGTCAGGAATTTGACGGCCCACTCGATCCTGGCATGATTTCACGTCAGATCGCTGCGGAAGGCGTCAATCCGATTATCGTTGTCACTGATGAACCAGAGAAATACCCAGCCGGTTATCCATGGGCTGCGGGTGTGACTGTGCGCCATCGTTCCGAGCTCGATGCCGTACAACGCGAATTGCGTGAATGCAAAGGCGTGTCGGCAATGATTTATGACCAAACCTGTGCCTCAGAAAAACGCCGCCGCCGGAAAAAATTCGACAAAAACGGCAAGCCAGCTTTCCCTGATCCAGCCAAACGCGCGGTGATCAATGAAGCGGTGTGCGAAGGTTGCGGCGATTGCTCAGTGCAATCTAACTGCTTGTCCGTCGAACCCTTGGAAACCGAATTAGGTCGTAAGCGTCAGATCAATCAATCTTCATGCAACAAGGATTTCTCTTGCGTGACCGGTTTCTGCCCGAGTTTTGTGACGGTGGAAGGCGGCAAGCTGAAGAAGCCAGCGAAGACCAAAATCGAAGCAGGTAACGCTTTAGATGTGAATACCTTACCGTATCCATCTCTGCCCAAGACCGAAGTACCATTTGGCGTGTTGGTCACTGGTGTGGGTGGTACAGGTGTCATCACTATCGGTCAGATCATGGCGATGGCGGCGCATTTGCAAGGCAAAGCGTGTTCTGTGCTGGATATGACAGGCCTGGCGCAAAAAGGCGGCGCGGTGATGTCACACGTACGCTTGGCTGATAAGGCAGAAGACATCCAGTCGACACGCGTTGGTACTGGTATGGCGGATCTGGTTATCGGTTGCGATCTGATTGTGACTGCTGGCAAAGATGCCTTGTCACGCATGGGTGAAGGCCGTACATTTGCCGCGATCAATGCCAATGGCACGCCAACTTCGACCTTCATCAAAAACCCGAACTGGCAATTCCCTGGTGAGGCCGCAGAGCAAGATATCATCAAAGCCTGTGGCGAAGGCCGCGTTGATCTGATCGACGCAGCATCGATTGCGACTGCACTGATGGGTGACAATATTGCGACCAATATGTTTATCCTCGGTTACGCATGGCAAAAAGGCTGGGTGCCACTTGAAGGCGTGGCGTTGATGCGTGCCATTGAACTCAATGCTGTATCGATTGATTTCAATAAACAAGCATTCAACTGGGGCCGTCTGGCGGCGCATGATTTGGCAGCCGTAAAACGTTTGGTGACACCAGCACAAGTGGTCGAGTTGAAACGTGCGCCAAGTCTGGAAGACACGATCAACAAACGCATTGCTTTCCTGACGGATTATCAAAACGTGTCGTATGCACAGCAATACGCTGACTTTGTGGCACAGGTCAAAGCTGCCGAAACCAAAGTTGCTGATGGCAAGCCTTTACGTTTAACAGAAGCAGTTGCGAAATATCTGTTCAAACTGATGGCGTACAAAGACGAATATGAAGTTGCTCGTCTGTACACCGATGGCAAGTTCCAGAAGAAAATTGCCGATATGTTTGAAGGTGATTACGAAATCAACTTCCATCTGGCACCGCCATTGTTTGCCAAACGTGATGCACAAGGTCATCTGATTAAGCAGCAATTTGGTCCATGGATGATGAAAGCATTTGGCTTACTTGCCAGCATGAAGTCTTTACGTGGCGGCGCGTTGGATATCTTCGGCTACACTGAAGAACGCCGTATGGAACGCGCATTGCCTGTCGACTACAAGCAAACGATCAGCAAATTGCTGCCTATGTTGAATGCAGATAATTTGGCAAAAGCGGTGGCGGTGGCAAGTATTCCAGAAGATATCCGCGGTTACGGTCATGTCAAAGAGCGTCATCTGGCCGCAGCCAAAAATAAAGAAGCGAGTTTGTTTGCTGAATTTAATACGGCAAAAGCACAGCAAAAAGTGGCGTAATCAAATCATCACATAATAGAAAAAATAGAAAAAAATAGAAAAAATACAAAATGACCAGTTTCGTCTGGTCATTTTTTTTGCTCAGTCTTGTAGGGAGGGGGCAACCTGCGTGGGTCTTTTTCGTTCGTAAGTGGCCGCCGGGCCACACCCGGCTTGGCTCTACGAAGAGCAATCGCTTTCTATAGTACAAATGACACAATAAGGCGTACATCAGGATTGGCGTGGATAACAATATCAATGGCATCTGTAACAGGAAATACGTCCAAGCTTGAATTCACAAAATTAGTTTTTTCCATAAAATGACCGACTTTATTCGGTCATTTTTAAATTGGTTGAATCTTATTCGTCATCCCGCAGCGCACACCACAAATACCACATTGCGGCTCTGGCTCTGCTTTACAATGCTCGCCACACAAACGGGAGTCGATTTTGTCCATCATTAAACAAAAGTTATCAAGCATACCTGAAGGGTCTGCTGCTTTATTTTTTATACAAATTTTTGCTACGCTCGGTTTTGCGATCCTGTATTCGACATTAGTCTTATATGCGACCAAGAAACTCAACTTCAGCGTCAAGGAAGCGACCGCCATCATGGGTGTCTTCGGTGCCTTCAATTATGGCCTGCACTTATTTGGCGGCTATCTGGGGGGGCGGTTTATCAGCAACCGGAATTTGTTTGTCGGCGGGATGATTTTGCAAGTGCTAGGTTGCGCCTGTATTTCTGGTGGCACCGTGATGCAAATGTATTGGGGTTTAGCCTTGTTTTTGACCGGTAGCGGCTTAAATGTTACCTGCATCAATATGATGCTGACGCAGCGTTTCGCGCCCGAAGATAATCGTCGTGAGGGCGCATTCTTGTGGAATTATGCTGGCATGAACCTGGGCTTTTTTATTGGCTTTAGCGCCGCTGGCTATTATCAATTGCTGGAAGATTATTCTAGTTTATTTATTTTTGCGACCATCGGCAACTTTATTTCTATCGTCTTAGCGGCATTCAACTGGAGGACTTTAAAAGACCGCGACACGCCTTTGTCGTTATCGACGCCAACAGAATTTAAGAAAAAAATGTTGGTGGGGCTGGCCGTCTTATTCGGCTTGGTACCAGTGGTTTTTTATATGTTGCATCAGGCGGAATCGACGGCGCAAATTATTTTGGCAATTGGTGTTCTGGTGGCGCTGGTGTTGATTTATCTTACTTTTATTCATCCAGATAAACGTGAGCGTCGCAATATGTCTGCATACCTCGTGTTTACGCTGGGTTCGGTCGTGTTTTGGACCCTTTATCAAATGGCGCCAACAGGCTTGCAGTTATTTGCGGTCAGCAATGTCGACCGTATGGTGATGGGCATGGAAATCGCCCCGCAGTGGATACAAAACATCAATACTTTTGTGATCGTGTTTGGTGGCCCTTTGATGGCAATGTGGTTTAAACAATTGCGCGCTAAGGGCTGGAACATTGATGTTTCATTGCAATTTGCAACCGCATTGGTTTTGATTGGACTGGGCTTTTTAGTTCTGCCACTTGGTATTATTCTGGCACCGTCCACGGGCATGGTCGCATTTAAATGGCTTTTTATTAGCTATATATTTCAGAGTATTGGCGAACTGCTGATTTCTCCTGTGGGATACGCGATGATTGGTCGTCTCGCACCAGCAAAATATCAAGGTGTGATGATGGGTACCTGGATGTTGGCGACTGGTATTGCTTCGATTTTGTCGAGCGATTTTTCTGGTATGGTGCCAGAAGCTGCGGATGGTACGGCAGTGACGACCAATCCCACTTATAGCCACGTGTTTGGTATGTTAGGCTGGGGTAGTGTCGCGGTCGGTGTCGTATTATTTGTCTTAATTCCATTCATGCGTAAATTAATCACGAATGGCCCGCCAAAAGAAGCAGAATCATCGATTCAAAGTACCGTTCTATGAAACAAACCACCTGCATCGTATTCGCCGCTTTAAATATGTTGGTCGCCGTGGCGGCCGGCGCCTTTGGTGCGCATGGACTTAAGACGGTGTTGAGCGTTGACATGTTGACGATCTGGCAGACGGCAGTGCATTACCAAATGGTGCATGCACTCGGTTTATTCGGGCTGGGCATACTCATGGCGCAATGGAGTGGTGCACGTTTATTGGCCCGAGCGGCGGTGCTGATGTTGGTGGGAATTGTCATTTTTAGTGGCAGCTTATACGTGCTGGCGCTGACGGGAATTACCTGGCTAGGCGCGATCACGCCGATTGGCGGTCTGGCATTTTTGTTGTCATGGTCAATGCTGGCGTGGTGCGCTTACCGCCGCCAGTCATCAAACTAAAACGTCGCCACTTAGTACCGGCACAAAGATAGCGAGTACGTCGTATTGACGGGGTTACTCGCTATATTTTTGCACTGCGCGTTGGTAGGCTGGACGAGCTTCTATCAACTCCACAAACCGCGTCAGATTCGGAAATGTATCGCGCCCTGCATTACGCACGCCAACTTGCGCCACAAACGACAATTGCACGTCGGCTGCAGTCAATGCATCGCCGACAAAATAATCGCGCCCTTCCAATTCCGCATTCAAATAACCCAAATGATTTGCGATCTCGCTATTGATACGCGGATGCAACGGTGCACCGGCTTCACCAAGACGCCCTACGTAGAGCTTCAATAACAGAGGTAGCATCGCTGAACCTTCAGCGTAATGCATGAATTGCAGATAGCGATAATAGTCTGCTGTACCCTTGGTTGGCACGAATTTACCATGGCCATACTCGGCGACCAGATAGTCAAGGATCGCACCTGACTCAATAAGCACTAAATCCTTATCCTTGATCACGGGGGCCTTGCCCAATGCGTGAATCGCTTTGAGTTCCGGTGGCGCCAGACGTGTTGTGGCGTCACGGTCATAACTGATAACGCTGTAGTCTAGCCCAAGCTCTTCCAGCATCCAGGTGATACGACGGGAACGCGATTCTTTCAGGTGATGGACTTCTATCATGGTAGCCTCGTTGATGTGGGTGATAAAACAAATAAGTTCTCATTATGCCGAGAATTATCAATGCGTGCTGCCACAGCGTTTTGTCGAGTTTCGGGGTGTCGTATACAGGGTTTCTTGTACTTATCTGTTCGAACACCGTTTTCAACCTTGTATCGAAGATCGAAAAATTTCAACTTGGCATCAAACAGACGTCGATTTTTTTTCAGTGACAGATGTTGATAAATAACATTTCGAATACAAATAACATGCAACTTGAAAATGTGGAGTGCAATGTATGTTTTTCTTTCGGCATCCGAAACCAGTGGTCGATTCACGCGCTATTGCGATGCAAGTGGTTCAACAAAAAGCAACAACTGACTTTAACTCAAAAGTCATCTTGCTCACTGATACAGACGATTGCGCTATTCAAGCCATTCAAGCCATTCAAACTATTCCAGAACCTGTTCCAACGATCACTGCCGACCTAGAGTTAGCAAAGTAATGTTACTAGTACAAGTTTGTATCGAGTATTCACATTAGGCCAGTAAAACCACATTGATTTGACGCTAGTGGCAATATAATTGAAATCGAGGCATATGAAGCACAGCAATAACAATGGCGAATGAAAGTGGTTTTTGAATTTCATTGACAAATGTGAGGGCGGTAGTCGGTAGCTCCTTCGCAGACCATTGTTGCCTTACATAGCCCAATCCATCCAATCACAAGGAGACTTCATGCTTAAGCTACACGGATTTGCCGTCAGTAATTATTTCAATATGGTTCATTTGGCATTACTGGAAAAAGGTCTTGAATTCGAGATAGTCACTGCGTATCCCAACAATAGCCCGGAATTTCTCGCGCATAGCCCGCGTGGCAAGGTGCCGTTTCTGGAAACGGAATTTGGTTTTATCAACGAGACCAACGCCATTCTTGAGTACCTCGAAGATAGTCAAGAAGGACAGCAACTGTTACCAGCGTCACCATTTGAGTGCGCGCAGGTGCGAACTTTGATGAAGGAAATCGAGCTCTATATCGAATTACCAGCAAGGCTGTGTTTTAACGAAGCGTTTTTTGGTGGAGTTGTGTCAGATGTGATTAAAGCCAAAGCAGAAACTGAGTTGCGCGCAGGTTTTGCGACCCTGAAACGTCACGCTAAATTTTCCCCTTATGTTGCTGGCGATCACTTTACCTTAGCCGATATCTATTTCTTGTACAGTGTCAGCCCTGCTATTCAGGTTGCGCAAAGGCTGTTCCAATTCAGTCCCTTGGACGATTTGCCGCAGGCTGGTGCTTTATTGAAATTGCTTGGCGTAAATCCACATGTGCAGAAAATCACCGCAGAAAGCGACGCCGCCAGACCAGCATTTATTGCGTACGTTCAATCGCAAAGATAGTTATTGTCTGTTTCGCCGTCGCGCCAACATGGATGCCGTGTGTGCATCCTGAAGTAGACAGTGAGTAAGCACAGTTTGCTCACTGCCCATCCATCACGCGCAGGTGACACGGCACGCTTAATAACAGGACATAAATAATTGAAACGAGCATTATTTATTTGTACGCAAAATCGATTGCATAGCCCGACCGCAGAACAGTTATTTTCGACCTGGCCAACTGTGGAAACGGATTCCGCGGGGCTTGGCAACGATGCAAATGTACCGCTTTCCTCGGAACAATTAGCCTGGGCAAACATCATATTTGTCATGGAAAAAGCGCATAGAAGCAAACTTTCCAAAAAATTTAAAGCCTATTTAAATGGTAAGCGAGTAATTTGTTTAGATATTCCTGATGACGACGAATTTATGCAGCCCGAATTGGTGACGCTTCTTGAAGCAAAAGCAGGAAAATTTTTAAGATAGTGAAATGCATTATATCGTCTTGCTAACTTGACGCCATATTTCCATGGCGAGGACCTCGTCATTTGAATCGTCTTCACGAGCTTCAAAACCAAGTTGTTCGTAAAGATGAAGTGCAGCATGATTGTCCCGATAAACCCGCAAACTGATGATAGGCGTGGTCGTTGCGTCGAGGGTGGCGTCGATCAATAA
Source organism: Undibacterium sp. SXout20W (assembly GCF_049340285.1). Lineage (NCBI taxonomy): Bacteria > Pseudomonadati > Pseudomonadota > Betaproteobacteria > Burkholderiales > Oxalobacteraceae > Undibacterium > Undibacterium sp. SXout20W. The sequence continues at coordinate 90,474 of NZ_JBMPPH010000015.1, forward strand.
TTGGCAAAGTACCTTGCCAATACCTTGTCCGCGGTGTGCTGGGTTAACAATAATACGCCCAAGGTGAGTGCGCAAAGCATCTCGGGGCCAATATTGCGCAAATCCGTATAACTGGTCTTCTTCGCTCGTCAACGCTCGTCCAACTGCCCCTGCTTTATCCAAAATCTGACCTAAGTCAGTATGAACGAAGGGAAACTTGACTGTGGGCCCGGCCCACCGCTTGCAAGCCTTGCTATCGTTGATCCACGTTGCAATTTGTTGAAAATCAGTGTCGCGTACATGCCGCAATGTCATCTTCATGTAAGGTCTGAGGAGAATGATCAAGGGCATAGTCTACAAGTGAATTCGGTGGCTCGTAAAGAAGTGGTATGGCTGCGGTGGTGATTCGAGAATCACCAGACTGAATATTGTTGTTCGCAACGCTTACCGTTGTCTTCAATGCAGCTAGATCAGCATTTGTAGCAGACGGAGACTCATTACATAAATAGAACTCATGCTGCAGCGCATTATGGTTTGAAGGTCTGAGATTGCTCGTCTTTATAAAAGACAGATTTCAGAAAGCAAACCATGATAGGCGTGAGGTCGACAAAAATATAGAAAGCGTGGTTTAACATGTCATTTCAAGCTTTATATCAGCAAAAATTGTGCTCTGCGGAAGACGCTTTATCGTTGGTAAAAGACGGCGACAGCATTATCGTTCCCACCGGTGTCGGCGAACCTCCGGCATTATTGACTGCTTTATCTGAGCACCGCCGCCGGTTTCATGGCGTGACGGTGGCACAAATTCTGGCGGTCAAAAAATACGGTTATTTTGATCCCACTACAACCGAGCATGTACGCCATTTAGCCTTCTTTTTCGGCGCGGCTTCAAGGGCAGGTGGGCAAGCTGGCATCATTGATTTCATTCCGAGCTATTTTTCGGAAATGCCACAGCTGATTGAACGTGGTTATATCCGCTCGGATGTGGTTTTTTCTATTGCCTCGCCGATGGATGAGGACGGCTATTTTTCACTGAGTCTGGCGGCTGATTACACGATGGCAGCGATTGCAAAAGCGAGAGCAGTTGTCATCGAAGTTAATCCTAATGTCCCGTATGCAAATGGCAATTGCCGTATCCATATTTCTCAGGTTGCAGCGATTACGGAAAGTGCGGATGCGGTAACGGAAGTTGGCTTGCCAAAAATTGGTCCGGTACAACAAGCGATTGGTAAATATGTTGCCGATATGATCGAGGACGGATCGACGTTACAAATTGGTTACGGTGGCATTCCTGATGCTGTCGTAATGCAATTGACGAGCAAAAATGATTTAGGCATTCATACTGAAATGATCGGTGACGGTATTCTCACGCTGGTTGAAAGTGGCGCTGTCACCAACCGTAGAAAAAACTATTTACCCGGAAAAATGGTGGCGACTTTTGCTCTGGGTTCAAGAAAATTATATCAATTTTTACATCGTAATCCGATGATGGAAATGCATCCCGTCGACTTTACCAATGACCCATATCTGGCAGCTAAAAATGATCAGTTAGTGGCCATCAATGCGACCTTGCAAATTGATTTGTTGGGACAATGCGGTTCCGAAAGTCTGGCGCATGTTCCGTATTCAGGAACGGGTGGGCAAGTCGACTTTGTACGGGCGGCGAATCGTTCTAAAGATGGTAAGGCATTTATTGTTTTACCATCAACAGCTAAAGAAGATAGCATCACACGGATTGTGCCCACGCTCAGTCCCGGTACACACGTAACGACCGGAAAGAATGATATCAACTACGTTGTCACCGAATTTGGCGTCGCCCAATTACGCGGAAAATCGGCCAAGCAACGCGCGCAAGAAATGATTTCGATTGCGCATCCTGATTTTAGAGCAGAATTGACCGCGCAGGCGAAGTTGTTAAATCTGATGTAAAACGGTTAATTCGGCGTCAATTTTCTTCTGCCAACCATTCTCTGTATGAAATAGAAACCCGCTCATCGCGGGTTTCTGCGTGCTCCTGACCTTACAGCGACATTCACATGTTATGATGAAGAATCAGCCTTCACTTCTTAACGCCAAAGCATACGGTGTTTGAGACCTGGGTTCTCACAGCGTAAGTACACGGAACACATCATGATAAAAAAAATTGTCCTGGCTTACCTGATTTCTGTCTTTTTACCAGCGTATTGTCTGGCACAAACCGCCGTGTTTAAGTGCGAAGAAAATGGCCACACTGCATGGTCAGAATATCCGTGTAAAAACAAAGGGAAAGCCGTACGGATTAGCCCTCTAGGCAATGGCAAGGCAAAAAAAATTCCAAATACTGACAAATCTAAAACAGTCGATATCGGTCAGAATAAACACTAAACAATAAACAATCAGCAATAAGCAATCAGCAACACGAAACAAGGAATAAATAAGTAAAGTTTACTTTTATTACGATACGCGAGTTCAATTTTGAAGTGCAAGCGTATTTTTGAAGAATACCTGATTGGGTGTAAGGTATCCTAATCTTTTTCTTGGTCGATTATTCAGTCTATTCATGGCGTGATCAATCTCCTGTTGTGTAATCGTGGTGAAATCTCTGTTCTTCGGAAAGTATTGCCTAATCAATCCATTCGTGTTTTCGTTCGTTCCTC